>CALMTS010000506.1 GCA_937872685.1 uncultured Desulfomicrobium sp. | reverse complement strand
CGCGCTGCTACATAAACTTCGAGTGCGGACGCAGGTGGCGACGCGAGGAGAACTGCGCAGTTCCGGAATACGCCGTCCTCTTGATACCAGTCTTTTTTCAAGGACGCCCCGTCGCACAGGCCGCACTGTCCCCTACGGGCCTGCCGGGCGGGACCATTGCGGCCACAAAAGCGGGCAGGCCCGCATAGCCAAACTAACCAACTGAAATATTGAGAATATTGACAGCTGTACGGAAGAATGGTGAAATCCGGTAAACGCGTTGAAGGAATGCTCGCGTTCTGACAACATCCGTATTGCGGATTCATCATCTTCCTCGACGAGGACCCCATGACCGACCACTCCCCTGCCGGGCCGTTCTCGGAAGCCGACCTGCCCATCGATGCGGATGGGCGCATCTACCACCTGCAGATCAGGCCCGACCAGCTGGCCCCGGACATCCTGCTCGTGGGCGACCCCGGGCGGGCGGAGTTCATCGGCGCGAACTTCCTGACGGACCTGGAGGTCGCACGGGAACACCGCGGACTCGTCACGGCCACCGGGACCGCAACCGTCACGGGCGGCCGGACCACGATCATCTCCCCCCTGCGGGCCACGGTCTCCACATCGGGCATGGGCACCCCTTCCCTGGAGATCGTCCTGAACGAGCTGGTCGCGCTGAACGAGATCGATTTCGCCACGCGCACGCCCAAGGCCCGCTTCCCCCGCCTCCACGTCATCCGGGTCGGAACCTCCGGCGCGCTGCAGGCCTCAACGAAACTGGGCACGCCCATCGTCACCTCATGCGCCATCGGTCTGGACAACACGGGGCTCTTTTACGAGACGCCCTGCCCGGACGCCGACTGCGCGCGGATTGAGCGGGAGATGACGGCCATGATCGACTCGGCCATGCTCCCCGGATCACGCTTCCGCGGAAAAATCAGCCCCTACGTCTCGCGCGCCGAACCGGCCGTGACAAAGGCGCTCATGGCGGCCGCCGCCGACCTCGGCATCCCCGCCCGGCTGGGCCTGACGGCCTCCGGCAGCGGATTCTTCGCACCCCAGGGCCGCGACATCTCGCGCCTTGCGCCCGCCGCCCCCGGCCTGGACCGACTCCTGGCGGAATTCGACCCGGGCCTGGACGGCCAGCGCATCGAGAACATGGAGATGGAGGCGAGCTTCCTGCTCCACTTCCTCGGCGGCCTCGGCCACTGGGCCGGAGCCATCTGCCCGGCCATCGCCAACCGGCGGAACAACACCTTCGACCACACCTACCTCGACGCCGTCGAAAACGCGACGAAAGTCGCCCTGCTGGCCCTGGCCTCCCTCAGAAACGGACAAACCGGGACAGGCCTCTGACCAGACCTGCGCGGACGGCACGGGCATCTGCTGGAAATTCAGAAATGCCGGCACATAGCGGCGCATGGGCAAGTTGCGGCCGGCGCCGGCTTTTCCTGTGCACGGCCACGGACCGGACGTGCGACCCTGTCAGAAGACGACCCGGCACTTGAGCCCGGCGGGGAGCCCGAGCTTCGGGTTGGGCAGCTCCA
>CALMTS010000505.1 GCA_937872685.1 uncultured Desulfomicrobium sp. | reverse complement strand
GCCAATGATGAAGAAGATCTCAAGCGCCTTGCCGATGCCGCCGTTGACCTTGTCCCCAAGGACTGGTTCGGCAGCGGAACTGATGCGCAATACGGGCTTCTTACGGTTATAGAACATGTAGCAGATGGGCAGCGCCGTGACCATGTACCAGGGCCAGGTCACGGGGCCCCAGTGCAGCAGGACGTATGACATGGCCCACTCATAGGATTCCCGCGAAAGCGGCTCTGCGAACATGGGCGGGTATGCCAGATTGTAGAGGGGCTCCACGATGGACCAGAACATGACGGCTCCAGCCACGCCGGAGCAGAACATCATGGCGATCCAGGAATAGTTGTTGAACTCCGGTTTTTCGTCGGGTTCGCCGAATTTGATCTCGCCATAGCGGCTGAACATGAAATAGCCGGAAAGCAGTATCATGACCACGGTCGCCCAAAGATACCAGGTGCCGGTTGTGTGGGCGAAGACCGCGTACGTGGATTTAAGCACCTGCTCGCTGGCCTCGGGAAACATGATCGAGCAGACAATGATCGCGATGAGCACCAGCGTCGCCGGTATCAGGATCTGTTTGTCTGGACGAAGGTCGGCTTCTTGGCCCAATAATTTCGTTGGCATACGTGTCAACTCCTCATTCAGAAATCACTGTTTCAGGTTGCTGGTCAATTGGTGATTGTAATGGACCCCGGCTACGTGAACCGCCTTCGCATTACGTTCGGACAGTACGTGAGACATCTCAGCTGAACGAGCGACTCCCGCTGTATTTGACACGGCCGATTGCACAATTTGAGCCATAATTCACAATTCTTTTTTATCAATATTTTCAAAATAATACGACGACGAACAGGTGAATGAAGTCATTCCTGTCGCTGTCGCCACGTCACGCATGTCGTATGGAAAGAGGAGGGAGAGCGGGAGCAACCTGAAATGGGAGATACGCGGTGGAAAAAATGAGCGCAGACGCGACATCGCGTCTAGGACCGATCGCCGGGGGCGCGTCGCGAAACGTTGCGGCGTGGCCTGTACGTCATTCGTGTCGCCTCGCCAAGACATTTTTTATCCGGCGAAATTGCTCACAAAACGACCGGCGGGAAGAAGGCGGACGGAGGAAACCGGCCGGATCACGACCCCGGGTGGTGACAATCATGTCGCACCGGCCACGCCAATCATCCTCAGACAGCGTCCAACCGAGGCCATCCGCCACTTTTTTCACAATGGCACCGTTCTTGATATCGGCCGGTCAGCTGGACGAGCGCTCATGCGCCTTTTCATAACTCAATGAGGAGTAGAAACATGACCCTTAAAGCCAAGCGCGCCGCCCTTCTGGGGTTTGACTGCGCGATTCCGAAGCGTCTGGAAGCCCTGGTGGCCGAAGGCGCCCTGCCCAACTTCAAGAAATTCATGGAGACGGGCAGCTATATGACCGAAGGCTACAACCTGCCCACGGTCACCCCGCCTTCCTGGGCGACCATCTGCACGGGGGCATACCCGCGCACTCACGGCGTGGAGGACTATTATTACTATGTCGACGGCAGAAGCCTGGAGCACAAGAAAACCGTGCAGGCCTTCGGTTCCGAGATCCTGACCGCCCAGACCATCTGGGACCGCTGGGACAAGGACAACAAGAAGTGCATCGTCGTCAACTACCCCATGGCCTGGCCGAGCAGAATGAAGAACGGCGTCATGGTCATGGGCGAAGGCATCTCCCCCTGCGAAACCCGCTGGATGGAAGAAGGCAACGCCCACAGGGAGTTCCTGGCCTCCGAAAGCGTCATTTCCAGCGAATTCTTCCCCATGGGCGTTCAGGCCAGTTTCGACAAGGCCCGCGGCTGGGCCAAACTGCCCGACTGCGACGAGGCCCTGGCCTTCACCGTGGACATGCCCTTCAAGGAATCCATGCACCCGCTGGAAAACCAGACCTGGTACGGCCTGTGCTGGGAAAGCGGCGACGACGGCTTCGACACCTTCGCCCTGTGCCCCGAGAAGGACTACTCCAAGGCCTTCTTCACCATCACCAAGGGCCAGTGGAGCAACCCCGTCGTCCATGACTTCACGGTCAAGGAAGACGGCCGCAACGAAAAAGGCACCTTCCGCTGCAAGCTGATCAGCCTGTCCGACGACGCCGAGGAGTTCAAGCTCTACATCACCGGCATTTCCGGCCACACCGGCTTCATCGCACCGGCCGAGGCCGCCGGCGACATCGACTTCTCCCAGGACGTGATCGCCAACGATATCGGGCTGGTGGGCTTCATCCACGGCATCCTGGACATGGACACCGTGGTCGAACTGGCCCAGTTCCACTCCGACTGGCTGGTGCGCGTGGCGTCGAGCCTGCTGACCGCCAACGCCGACTGGGACCTCTTCTACATGCACTCCCACCCCATCGACTGGTTCTACCACGGCTGGCTGGCCGACATGGACAGCAAGGACGAGGCCGTGCGCAACAAGGCCTACGACATGGAGCGCAAGATCTACCAGATCGAGGACCGCATGCTCGGCAGGATGATGGAGATCTTTGGCGAGGAGACCCTGGTCTGCCTGTGCTCCGACCACGGCGCCACGCCCATCGGGCCCATCCTCAACACCGCCGAGGCCCTCAAGGCCAAGGGCCTGTGCCACTACGAGCCCAAGAACAGCGACAACTACTGGGAAATTTACGAAGCGAGTGAAGGCTACAACTACGTGCTGGACGTCTCCAAGTCCGTGGCCGTGCCCCAGCGCTACATGTTCGTGTACGTCAACCTCGAGGACAAGTACCCCGGCGGCATCGTCAAGGCCGAGGACTACGAGAAGGTCCGCGACCAGATCATCGACGCCCTGCTCGACTACCGGCACCCCGACACCGGCGAGCGTCCGGTGCTCCTGGCCGTGCGCAAGGAAGACGCCCAGGTCTTCGGCATGGGCGGCGCCCAGGCCGGCGACGTGGTCTACGCCCTGAAGCCCGAGTACATGGCCGAGCACGGCTACGGCTTCCCCACCGGCGAGTCCGGATGCGGCAGCCTGAAGAACATCCTTCTGTTCAAGGGCCCG
>CALMTS010000504.1 GCA_937872685.1 uncultured Desulfomicrobium sp. | reverse complement strand
GTGAGTCTGGCGTGCTGCGTGCTGGTGCCCAGGTTCCTGGTTCGGGCCGGATTTCTGGATGTGCCGGGAGAGCGCAGTTCCCATGCCCTCCCCACGCCCAAGGGCGGAGGCGTGGGCATGGTGCTGGCGTTCGCACTGACGTGCCTCATCTCGGGAGCGCCGACGCTGCTCTGGCTGCCGCTTGTCGCCCTGGCAGGCTTGAGTTTTGTCAACGATCTGCGCGGGATCGAACCAAAAGTGCGCCTGGCCGCACAGTTTGCGGCGGCGGGAGCGGCTCTGGGCGGCGCGTGGTGGATCGGCAACGCAACCTGGCATGGGCTTCTGCTTTTTCCGGCCCTGTTTTTTGTGGTCGCCACGGCCAATTGCTACAATTTCATGGATGGTATCAATGGCATTGCCGGCGTCAGCGGGGTGACCGCTTTCTTCTGTCTGGCTGTTTTTGGAGCTCCGGAGGCCATCCCTTATGCAATGCAACTTTCCATCACGGCCGTCATTGGTGCGCTGATCGGCTTCCTCCCCTTCAATCTGCCGCGTGCCCGCCTCTTCATGGGCGACGCGGGCAGCATCTTTCTGGGCTTTCTTTTTGCGATGAGCGTATGCATTCTGGCCCGCAGCTGGACCGAGTTTTTTGTTCTGGCCTCGTTTTTGTATCCGTTTTATGCGGATGAGGCCGTGACGGTTGTGGAGCGTGTCTGGAGGGGCGAGTCGCTGCTGCAGCCTCACCGCAGACATTTGTATCAATTCCTGGCAAATGAGCTCGGTCTTCCACACTGGAAAGTCAGCACTGCCTATGGATTGATTCAAGCTGTCGTGGCTGTGCTCGCCGTTATGGCCGGGCAGCATGGGCTCTGGGCCGTGCTCGGTCTCGATATTGCCCTGCTGGGCCTCTGGGCCGGCGCCCATTGGAAGCTCAAGCGCCGATTTTTCCTGCAGCAGAAAGGTGCGTGATGGAATTGCCTCGGATTTCTCTGGCATTGCTGAAAAACAAGAACCTCTACCTCATGCTCCTCGGCGAGTCGGGGCTTTTTGCTCTGGCCATGGTGCTGGCCTTTCTGCTGCGTTTCGAGTTTGAGATTCCGGCTGATTTTTTCCGGCAGATGTTGAAGCTTCTGCCCATGGCCGTGGCGCTGAAGCTCGTGTTTTTTCTGCTCTCGGGCCTCTACCGGGGGATGTGGCGCTACACCGGCCTGGCCGATCTCTGGCGTATCGGGCGGGCCGTGTTCATGGCCGAAGTTGCGCTCATCCTGTATGTTGTTTTTGCATCCCATTTTCAGGGGTACCCCCGTTCCGTCTTCATCCTGGACCCGCTTCTGGCCTTTGTCTTTGCCTGCGGTGCACGGGTTTTCATCCGTTCGGTGTATGAGTTTTCGTTCCGACCAGGAGATGTGTTCACGGCGTTTCTGCCGGAAATTCTCTGTGCGCCTGCTCCCGGCGTGCGGGCGCTGATCATCGGTGCCGATGACGCAGGGGTGCGGATCGCCAAGGAAATTCTCGATGCCCGCGATTCCGGCCTGCGCCTGGTGGGTTTTGTGGATGGCGATCCCTCCCGCATCGGCCGCCGCATCCACGGGCTGCCCGTCTTCGGGCCTCTGGAGGAACTGGCGCGCGTGATCGGAGTGACTTCTGCCGAAGAGGTGCTGGTCAGCGCTGCGCAAGGAGGGGACCATCTGCGGCAGGTGATGGCCGCCTGCGAGGCGGCGCAGATCCGTCTCAAGAAATTGCCGGCCCTGACGGATATCGTCAGCGGCAAGGTCTCGGTCAAGGCATTGCGCGACGTGCGTTATGAAGATCTGCTCGGACGTGAAGAGGTCCACCTCGACGAGGTCGGCATCAAGGGATACCTGACGGACAAGGTTGTCCTGGTCACTGGTGCCGGCGGATCCATCGGGTCGGAGCTCTGCCGGCAGATCATCCGTTTTTCGCCCCGCAAGCTGATCCTTTTCGACGCAGGGGAGGAGAACCTCTATTCCATCGAAATGGAGCTCCTGCACCAGCGGGGTTTCTCCCGCTATGTCCCGGTCCTCGGGCAGGTGCAGGATGCCGCCCTGGTGGAGTCCGTGTTCAGGGTCCATGAGCCGCATGTGGTCTTTCACGCCGCCGCCTACAAGCATGTGCCCATGCTGGAGTTCAATCCCTGGCAGGCCGTGACCAACAATATCGTCGGGTCGCGCACGGTCATGGAGGCCTCGGTCCGGCACGGGGTGGAGCGTTTCGTGCTCGTGTCCACGGACAAGGCCGTGCGCCCGACCAACGTCATGGGCGCATCCAAACGCGTGGCCGAACTCCTCATGCATGGTTTTACGGGCGGGAAGACCATGTTCATGGCGGTGCGTTTCGGCAACGTGCTGGGATCATCGGGCTCGGTCATCCCCCTATTCCGTGATCAGATCGAGCGCGGCGGTCCGGTGACGGTCACCCATCCGGATGTTACGCGTTATTTCATGACCATCCCCGAAGCCGCCCAGCTGATTGTCCAGGCCGGTGCCCAGGGCCAGGGGGGGGAGATTTTCGTTTTGAAGATGGGCAAGCCCGTGCGTATCGCGGATCTGGCCCGGGACCTCATCATTCTTTCAGGCAGAGACCCCGCCGAGATAGAAATCAAGTTTACCGGCCTGCGCCCCGGCGAGAAACTCTTCGAGGAGTTGATTACGGCCGGCGAGGATGTCCTTGAAACCAGGCATGATAAAATCATGGTGCTGCGTCCGGGCCGCAATGCCTCTGGCCTGGATGCTTCGTTCGCGCAGCTGCTGGCGGCCGCGCGGGGTTTTGACATGGCTGGCGTCCGGCGCGAGCTGGAAATGCTTGTCCCCGAATATTGCCCGGCCCAAGGCGGTGAGGCCGGCGTCCCTCCAGACGGCCGCCATGAGTGAAAGCCGGTCTGTTGTGATGCATACCTCAAGGCATCGGCTGGAAGTTGCGGCCGGACCTGTCCAACTTTTTCCCCACGGATGAATTCATGCATTCCCCAAAATCTCCCAATACCGTCATGTATCGCGGCAAGATCGATCGACAGGCCCGTGAAACGCTCAACCGCCACCCCTCGAAGGTCTTCTGGTTCACGGGGCTCTCAGGATCGGGCAAATCGACACTGGCGCATCTGGTGGAAGAAGAACTGCATCGTCAGGGCGTCAGGACCTACGTTTTTGACGGGGACAACGTCCGTCACGGGCTGTGCGGCGATCTGAGCTTCTCGCCCGAGGGGCGCGCCGAAAACCTGCGGCGCATCGCCGAGATGGTGAAGCTTTTCCTCGATGCCGGAACCCTGTGCCTGACCGCCTTCATCTCGCCGCTTGAGGCGGACAGGCAGAAGGTGCGCCGTATTGTCGGTGAGGAAGATTTTTTCGAGATTTATATCAAATGCCCCATCCGGGTCTGCGAGGAGCGGGACGTGAAAGGTCTCTACAAGCTGGCCCGGGCTGGAAAGATCCAGAACTACACAGGCGTCTCCGCCCCTTACGAGGAGCCGCAGGACCCCGCCTTGGTGGTTGAGACCGACCGGTGCGAGGTTGGCGATTGCGTGGGCGCCATCGTCAATTTTGTCCGGGCCCGGCTGGGACTGGAGGACGCATGATGCCGGATCTCAAC
>CALMTS010000503.1 GCA_937872685.1 uncultured Desulfomicrobium sp. | reverse complement strand
TCCCAGACCCTGAAGGACGACTCCACCTCCACCGTGACCACCACCGACCAGTCCGTGCAGTACCGCAACACGGGCATCATTCTCTCGGTGACCCCGCACATCAACGAGAAGGGGCTTGTGCGCATGGAGGTGTCCCAGGAAGTCAGCGAGCTTTCGGACAAGTTCATCGAAGGCATTCCCTCCCCGATCTTCTCCAAGCGCAAGGCCGAAACGACCCTGTCCGTCAAGGACGGACAGACCATCGTCATCGGCGGCCTGATCCGCCAGACCCGCTCGGATACCTACACCGGGGTTCCCGGCCTGTCCCGCATACCCATTCTCAGGAATCTCATGGGAACCGAAAGCAAGGGCTGGGAAAATACGGAACTCATGCTTTTCATAACTCCACATGTAATTGAGCATAATGAAGATGCAGAGTTCATCTCCAAGAAGTTCGTGGACAGGCTGGAGGGTGTAAAGGCGAGTTTCAACTGAAAACATGAAGCAAGCGCAGCGCAAAAGATATTTTGCGCTGCGCATGGTTGATACAATGCAAGCAATATTTTCTTTGACCATATTTCTGAGTGCGTTTTTGCTTTTTCAGGTCCAGCCCCTTATAGGGCGCTACATCCTGCCTTGGTTCGGGGGATATGCCGGCGTATGGTCGGTGATGATGGTGTTTTTTCAGACCGTGTTGCTGCTGGGGTACTGTTACGCGCATGTGCTCTGCACCCGGTTTCGTCCCCGGGCGCAGCTCGTGATTCATGCCGTCATGCTGTGCGCCGCCTTGGCGCTTCTGCCCATCGTGCCGTCTCTGGCGTTCAAACCGGACGCAGGCGCCGAACCCATTTCGCGCATTCTGGTTCTCCTGGTCGCGACCCTGGGGCTCCCGTATTTCGCCGTCTCGACAACCGGCCCTCTGGTGCAGGCCTGGTTTGCCCGGTCGTATCCGGGCAAGTCCCCCTACATGCTGTACGCGCTCAGCAATGTGGGTTCGCTGCTGGCCTTGTTGAGCTATCCTTTCGTGGTGGAACCGCTGCTGGGGCGTCATGACCAGGCGATGGCCTGGTCATGGGGATTCGCCGCCTTCGCGGTCTGCTGCATGGGCGCGGCATTGGTTGCCCTGCGGCCTGCCGCCCCCGCGGTTCCTCGCCGTTCGGGAAAAGGCAGGCAGGAAGATGTCGTCGCTACACCTGCCGAGCCGCCGCGCCCGGGGTTGTGGGTCAGCCTGTCCGCGCTGGCCTCCATGCTGTTGCTGGCCTTCACCAACGAACTCTGTGTCGATGTGGCCAGCGTTCCGTTTCTGTGGGTCCTGCCGCTGAGCTGCTACCTGCTCTCCTTTGTGGTCACATTCTCGGGCTACAGAACGTTCAGGCGGGGGATCTGGCACTCCCTGTCATTTCTGGCCCTGGTCGGCATTGCCCTCCTCATGTTTATCCCTGGCCGTCTCGAACTGCATGTCTCCGTAACGATTTTTATATATGTATCATCGCTGTTTGTTCTCTGTTGCGCTTTGCATGGTGAATTGTATCGTCTCAGGCCTCTTCCTGAACATCTGACAGGTTATTATCTTTGTATTTCCATCGGTGGCGCGCTTGGTGGAATGGTTGTCGGTATTGTTGCGCCATTGTTGTTCAAAAATTATTTTGAAATGCATTTTTCTTTGATATTTGCATTTGCGCTGCTGTCATTTTCATTTTTGAGGAATTATTCAGCAACATCTGGCAATCATATAAGCTATAAGAAGTTAAATTTGGCAATTATAATATCAAATATAATTTATGTTTCAATTTTCATTGTTGGTTTTTCATGGAATTCGAAAAACTTTATACATATGGAGAGAAATTTTTACGGAACATTCATTGTTGAGGAATCGAATATAGGTAAGGATAACGCCGGAAGAGCATTTTACTCCGGCACGACTGTTCACGGTACACAATACCTGAAGCAGGAATACAAGAATCGTCCGACCGGCTATTTCACGCCCTACTCCGGGATCGGCGTTACCCTGGGCGCCCTGCAGAAGCCCGGTCGCAGGGTCGGTATCGTCGGGCTCGGCGCCGGGACCCTCGCAGCCTACGGGCGCCCCGGGGATTTCTTCAAGTTCTACGAAATCAATCCGGCCTGCCTGGCAATTGCGCAAGAGTATTTTACGTATCTGAAGGACAGCAAGGCCGATATCGAGTTCAAACTCGGCGACGGCCGACTCAGTCTCGAACAGGAGGATCCGCAGCGGTTTGACGTGATCGTCCTCGACGCGTTCACCAGCGATTCAATCCCCATGCACCTGCTGACCTTGGAGGCCTTCGAGACCTATCTGCGCCATCTCAGTCCCGACGGCGTTATCTGCGTCAACATGTCGAACCGTCACGTTGACCTTTCTCCGGTCATGAAGGCGGTAAGCTCCCTGAACAGGCTCTATGCCTACAAATGGAGCGCCGGGATAGGGGAGGGGTTTTCGGGGTTGGGCTGCGACTTTGTCGTGATGAGCAGGAGTCTGGACTTCATTAGAAACTTCAACCGGCAGGCCGACTTTGTGCGGGCCAGGTACACGCCGAAGGGGCAGAATCCGGACACGCTCGCAACCGGGTTCTCATTGAAGGCCGCCCGCGACATCAGGCCGTGGAGCGACGATTTCTCCAACCTCTTCGTCGCCCTGAAGCCGTTTTCATTCTGAGGACGCGATGCATCGGACATTCCAGTTCGCCATTCTGCTGAGCGCATTCCTTCTCTTTCAGGTCCAGCCTCTGATCGGACGCTACATCCTGCCCTGGTTCGGCGGTTCCGCGGGTGTTTGGTCGGTGATGATGGTCTTCTTTCAGACGCTGCTGCTGGGCGGGTATTGCTACGCCCACGTGCTTCATTCCCGTTTGCGGCCCAGAGCTCAGGTTCTCGTCCATGTCCTGCTGCTGGGTGTGGCGCTGGCCGCGCTGCCCATCGTGCCATCCCCTGCCTTGAAGCCGGATGCGGGGACGGAGCCCATTTCGCGTATTCTGCTGCTGCTGGGCTCTGCCGTGGGGCTGCCCTACTTCGTGCTGTCCACGACAAGCCCCCTGCTGCAGGCGTGGTTCGCGCGCAGTTGCCCCGGGCGCTCTCCGTACAGGCTCTACGCCTTGGGCAACGCAGCCTCCCTGCTGGCCCTGTTGAGCTACCCCTTCCTCGTCGAGCCGCTGGTGGGGCGGTACGGCCAGGCGTTGTCCTGGTCGTGGGGGTTTGGCGTGTTCGCGGTTCTGTGCGCTGTTTCCGGCGTGTTCTCTCTGCGCGAACCGGAAAAAGCTCCCGTGCTGTCCGCCGCCCCGCCGGCCAGAAAGAAAAGGAAGGCGGTCGAGACGGTTGCCGGCCTTACGCGGCCCGGCATGTGGATTGCGCTCTCCGCTCTGGGCTCCACACTTCTTCTGGCCTTCACCAATGAGCTGTGCCTTGATGTCGCGAGCGTTCCCTTTCTGTGGGTCCTGCCCTTGAGCTGTTATCTGTTGTCGTTCGTCGTCACCTTCTCCGGGTATCGCGCGTATCGTCGCGGAGTTTGGTACCCCCTGGCCTTTGCGGTTATGGCCGGGATCGCCGTTCTCATGTTCTGGCCGGGGCGCCTGGAGTTGCCGTTGTA
>CALMTS010000502.1 GCA_937872685.1 uncultured Desulfomicrobium sp. | reverse complement strand
TCGGCGCCACGGCCAAAGACCTGGCCCGCACCATCCACGCCCACCCGACCCTGGCCGAAGGGATCTTCGAAACGGCGCACCTGCTGTAGGCCGCCTCAAATGCAGCAAACAGTTTCGGCCCTTTCGTCACTGGACGAAAGGGCCAAACTGTTTGAAGTCATCAATCGGCTCTGCCGACGTCCGCTCAGCGGCCGTTGGGATTCACGTCCGCAGCAGGGGGCGGTTCTTCCGAAAGGAATTCTTGACCGCGATTTTTCCGTCACGAAAGGTTACGAGATCGCATCCCGCCACCTCGGATCGCATGCCGTTTTTGTCCGTGCCCGTGAACGTCCATTCGGATACCCCCCTGTCGCCATGGACAAAGTGATTCGGGTCGTTCCACTGTGCATCCGGGTAGTGCATCCAGGACTGCAAGAACCCGTCCCGCACGGCTTCCCTTCCTTCGTATCTGCGCCCGCAGACCTCATCTCCGAACGACGACTCGAAGATGCAATCCTCAGTCATCAAGGCCATGAGCGTGTCGATGTCATGGTTGTTCCACGCATCGGCAAATCTCCGAAGAAGGGATGTCATCATTTTTTCCATATTGTCGCGCATCGCTGGCTCCGGGGTGCGGTTTCCGTTCTGGAACGACGGGCCTGGCCCGACGGCTGCGGACTAGGACGCCACGCAGGAGCGTACCACCGTGCTGCTCTGCTTTCTGCTCCCTGGGCCCTTGGGGTCGTGCGTGCGCACGGTCACGATCTTGTCCTGCGTGAAAAAGTCGAGTCCTCCCTTGCCCTGCACCTTGTTGGTTCCCAGGAGGGATCCCTTGATCCCGCCGAAGGGGACGAAGGGATGCGGCGCGCAGATGCCCACGTTGACGCCGACCATGCCGACGTCGACGTAGCGGCTGAAGGTCTCGGCGTAATGCATGTTCTGGGTGAAGATGCAGGATCCGTTGCCGTATTCAGAGCTCCGGATGAGGTCGAGGGCGTCCTGCATGTCTGCGACTTTGATGGTCGCGACCACCGGGCCGAAGACCTCGGTAGTGAAGAGCGGGTTGCAGGGCGTGACGTCCTTGATGATGGTGGGGCCCAGGAAGAACCCGTTTTTGTTTTTTTCGGGCATGACGGGGTTGCGTCCGTCCAGGATGAGTTCGCAGTTTCCGTGGGCCAGGGCCATGTCGATGTGCCTGTGCGCATTTTCCACCGCGGCGTCTGAAATCATCGGCCCCATGTAGACGTCGGGATCGAAGGCGTCGCCGAATTTGAGCGTGCGCGACGCTTCCACGATCCGTCCAATGACCTCGTCGTAGATTTCGGGGACGGCGGCCACGATGGAGCCGGCCAGGCAGCGTTGTCCAGCGGAGCCGTAGCAGGAGTTGAGGAAGTTATCCACGAAGACGTCCATGTTGGCGTCCTCCATGACCAACAGCATGTTCTTGGCTCCGCCCAGCAGCATGGAGCGCTTGGCGCCCCTTGCGCAGCCTTCGGCCATTTTCTTGGCGGTCCGCGTCGAGCCCACCAGGCAGACTCCGGCCATGCGCCGATCCTCGTACCATGTGCCGGGCACGTCCCGATTGCCGTGGACGACATTGACGACGCCGGCCGGGAGACCGATTTCCATGAAGATTTCGCACATCAGCTGCATGAAGTACGGCGACTGCGTCGAGGGCTTGAAGATGAAGGTGTTTCCCGCGACGATGGCGTAGGGGATGAACCAGCCGAACACCAGGGCCGGAAAATTGAAGGGCGCTACGCCTCCGAAGACGCCAAGGGACTGGCGGACAACCTTCACGGAGATGGTGGAGCCGACCTGGTCCAGGGTGTCCCCCTGCATGAGGCTCGATGCGCCGACGGCCGATTCGACGAGTTCGATGACGCGCTGCACCTCGCCGCGTGCTTCGGAGATGTGCTTGGCCTGATCGAGGGCGATGCCCTGGGCCAGCTTTTCCGCGTGGCGGACCATGGCGTCGCGGAGCTTGAAAAGGAACGCCACCCTCTTGCCGATGGAGAGATCGCGCCACTTCCCGTAGGCCTCGTAGGCGCTCTGGATGGCCAGTTCGCAGGTTTCGGGGCCGGACATGGGCACTTCGCCGATCTGGGCTCCGGTGGAGGGATTGAACAGGGGGACCGTTTTCCAGCCCTGTTCTTCCTGCCATTGCCCGCCGATGAAATTTCGTATCCGGACATACGGAACGTTCGTCATGACTTTGCTCCTGTGATGATGTTGTTTGATGATGCCGCGATCGAATCGGGGGGTTAGCGCCCGCTGGACTCCTCAAAGACGACATGACCCCCGAGAACGGTCATCAGAACCTTCGTCTCGGCGATCCTTTCCGGTTCGATGTTGAGTATGTCTTCGGAAAGAAGGACAAAATCGGCAAGCTTGCCCGGCTCTATGCTGCCGAGTTCGTGCCCCCGGAAGTGAAACCAGGCGGCATGGCTCGTGTACGCCCTGACGGCTTCCTCGACGCTGATGCGCTGATCATCTCCGAGGGTTCTTCCGTTTCGCGTTTTCCGGTTCACGGCGGTGTGGATGGACTGCAGTGTCCAAGGCGGCATGACCGGGGAGTCCGCGTGGAGGCTGTGGTGCATGCCCAGCCGGACGGCGCTGCCAGAAGGGTCCATGCGGCTGGCGCGCTTGGGTCCGAGAAATTTTTCATAATGGCGGTCGCCGTAGTACCAGATGTGCAGGCCGAAGAATGAGGGAACGATCCCGACGTTGCGCATTCTTTCCAGCTGTTCGTCGGAGGCGAGCTGACAGTGCACGAGGATGTGTCTGGGATCCTGGCGCGGAAATTTTTTCTGCGCCTTTTCCACGGCCTGGATCATGGCCTCGATGCCCATGTCCCCGTTCCCGTGGTATGCGATCTGGTAGCCCGCGCCGTGATAACGTTCCACAAGGGCGTCGAGCTCCCCGTCCTTCATGAGCAGCCTGGACTTGATTTCCGGGCGGTCGTGATAGGGTTCCGAGACCGCCGCCGTGTAGGCCTGGATGGAGCCGTCATTGAAGAGTTTGGGGCCCGAAATGCGTACCTGCGGCGTGCCGAACCCTGTTCCGATGCCTGCTTGCAGCATTTTTTCGAAATCTTCGTTATCCCTGGTGAGCTTCGCCAGCCGCGCTTCCGCGTTATCCTTGGCTCTTCTGGCTCTGGTAATATCGATCTGATCAGATCTTTCCGCGGTTTCGATCAAGATAGTAACTTTATTTGCCGTCACCTCCGCGTAGCCCGTGTTTACGGCAAAATGCACCTTTTTATTGTTTCTTGTGAAATTCAACTGGCCGATATCCACCGCGCTGAGCATTGCCTCGTGGCCGCGCAGCACGCCGAATTCGCCTTCCACACCTGGTATGGTAACTTCTTCCACCTGACCGGAAAAGGCCATCTTTTCCGGGGTAACAATTTCGAGCATCAATTCATCCGCCATGGGTTTCCTCCACCTGCAAAATTACTGGCTGATCTTCTTGGCTTTTTCCACCGCTTCTTCGATGCCGCCAACCATCCAGAAGGCCTGTTCGGGCAGTTCATCATGTTTTCCTTCGAGAATTTCCTTGAAGCCGCGCACGGTGTCCGCCACGGAAACAAATTTGCCTTCCG
>CALMTS010000501.1 GCA_937872685.1 uncultured Desulfomicrobium sp. | reverse complement strand
GTGGCCGTGGCCGTGGCGCCGGGGCCGGACTTTTTCATGGTGCTGCGCAACAGCCTCTCCCGCGGGCGGCTGGCCGGGGTCATGACGGCCCTGGGCATCGGGTCGGCGCTGGTGGTGCATGTGGTCTATTCGGTGCTGGGGCTGGCCCTGGTCATCGCCTCCAGCCCGGCCGTGTTCGGGCTGATCAGGGTCTGCGGGGCGCTCTACCTGCTGTACATCGCGGCACGGTGCCTCATGTCGAAAAAATCCGAGCTGCCCGACATCTGCGCCTCCGCGGCGCCGGACACGGGCAAGGACTCGCCGTTGCGCGGCTGGCGGGAAGGGTTCTGGTGCAACCTGCTCAACCCCAAGGCCGCCCTCTTCTTTCTGAGCATCTTCTCCCAGTTCATGACCCCCGAGACCCCCGGGGCGGTGCGCTGGATCTACGGGGCCGAGGTCATCGTCATCGTCACGGTCTGGTTCACGCTCCTGGCCCTCTTCCTGTCCACGAACCGCCTGCGCTCCATGTACGCCGGACTGGCGCGCTGGATCGACGGCGGCGTGGGGCTCATCTTCGGCGGGGTCGGGTGCTCCATCCTCTGGCAGGAGGCGCGGCGGGTCCTTTAGGTCAGGACCGCGCCCCGAGCAGGATTCCCGTCAGGTTTTCCGGCGATTCCGCTCCCGCATGGAGCCGCAGGAACAATTCCATCCCCACAAGGCGCAGCCGCACCCATTCCGCCTGGGCGGCGAGTTGAGCCATGTCCGCGGTCTCGGCATGCGACCAGCGCAGGGCGTCGGCCAGCAGGCCGCCCCGCAGCAGGCGCTCCGAACCGGCGGTGAAGGCGTGGTCGATGGGGAAGCCGCGCTTGCGGGCCCGGACGTTTTCGGCGGGCAGGTGCCTGGCGGCAAACTGTCTGAGCAGCCACTTGCCTTGCCGGCCCCGGAAACGCGCGCGGGGCGGCAGGTGCAGCGCGAAATCGATGAGATCGTTCTCCAGAAACGGCACGCGCAGTTCGACGCCGTGCGCCATGCTCAGGCGGTCGTGACGGTAGAGCAGTTCCTGCAGATGGGTGTAAAGGTCGTGCAGGCAACTGCCGATGAAGACCCGCTCCGGCGGTGAGGCGATGGCCTCCAGCCGGTGCATGATTTTTTCCGGCAAAAAATTCTGTCCCGGGGCCAGGCTGGCGCTGACCACGCGCCGCTCGCTCTTCGACGCGGTGCCCAGGAGCCTGCCGAACGGGGCGATTTGCATCAGGCGCTCCATGGCGCGACGGCGGCGGGGCCTCATGAGCAGGCGGCGCGGCCAGGCGAGGCAGCGCCAGCGGGCCGCGTCTTCGCGATGCCAGTCATAACCGCCGAACAGCTCGTCGGCGCCTTCCCCGGTCAACAGCACCTTCACTCCGTCGGCCTTGCAGCGCTCCGAGAGGGCGAGCAGGGCGGTGTCGCTGGTCAGCCATCCGCCGCTTTCGAGGTGGAGCACAACGCGCGGCCAGAGTTCCAGAAAGCGTTTCCGGTCCAGCGGCACGCGGCGCATGGGCACGCCCAGGTGACCGGCGGTCCGCTCCGCGTCGGGGGCCTCGCTGTTGCCCAGCCCGGGGTCGACGACGTAGGCATGGAACTCGGGTCTCCAGGTGCGGGTGAACGCTGTGATGAGGCCCGAGTCGATTCCCGAACTGCACGCCGCGGCCAGGGTCGTGTCGGCGCGGCAGTGCAGTTCGACGCTGCGGCCGAACAGTTCCGGCAGTTTTGCCGCGAGGGCGGCGAGGCTCCCGGCACCGGCGATGCGGCTGGCATCAAGGGCGCCCAGGGGATCCCAGTAGCAGCCCCGTTCGATGCGTTCGTCCCGGATGCGCCAGATGGCCGCCGGAGGCAGGCGCTCCAGGCCGTCAAACAGGCTCGAAGCGCCTTCCCGGGCCTGGCATGCCAGGCGCAGCGTGATCTCCCGGGTGTCGATCCTCCGGCTGACCCCGCGGCAGTCCAGCAGGGCCTTGTCTTCTGACGCGAACACAATCCGGCCGGGCAGGACCGCAAGCGAGAGATGCTTGATGCCCAGCCGGTCGCGGATCAGCCAGAGGGACTGCGTCCGGGTGTCGAAATAGGCCAGGGCGAACATGCCGTTGAAGGCCGGCACGGCCTTTTCCGGTCCCCAATGGTGCAGGGCGGCAAGCACGACCTCCGTGTCGGACTCCGTCCGGAAAGGGAGGCCTTCCTGCTGGAGTTCGGCCCGAAGCTCCCTGAAATTATAGACGGCGCCGTTGAACGCGATGACCCCGCAGCCGTCCGCAGTGACCATGGGTTGATCGGCATGGGAGCCGGTATCGAAGATGGCCAGACGGCGGTGGCCGAGGGCGACGCGGGCGCAGTTCCAGACGCCGCCGGCGTCCGGGCCCCGGTGGGCCTGGGCCTCCATCATGCGGCGTATTTCGGCCGCGTCGTCAGGCCGCAATGGACCTTGGGTCCCGATCATTCCTGCAATCCCGCACATACGGACCTCGTTTTTGCGGTTGGGTGCCTCCAGGCTGCACGCATTGCGGCCGGCAGCACCATGTCGTAGAAGGAGCGCCGGACTGTCGTAGCGGTGAACATGCCCCGGGCCACGGAGGCGCCGACATGCAACGAGGATGCACTGCATGAGAAGATCGCGTATGCGCAACCTGCCGGACCTGGTGCGTTTGTACCGGGCAATTCCTGGTTCGGCGCATATCTTCCTGCGCCGGGAGTATGACCGCTACTACCGGTTGTTGCGCCGGCTGGCAAAGGCATACCGTCACATCGCGCTGCCTGGGACCCGTGTCGTTGCAGTGGTCGGTTCCCTCGGCAAGACGACGGCCAGGCGCGCCCTCGATGCGGTCCTGTGTTGCCCGGACCGGAATTTTTCCTACAGCAACTACGGGGCGAGCCTTGCGGCGAACATCCTGCGAGTCCGCCCCGGCGACGCGCACGCCGTTCTGGAGGCGGGCGTGGATGGACCGGGGCCCATGGCGAAGTACGCCGGGATGCTCCGGCCGGACATCGTCGTGGTCACGTCGATCAAGAGCGAGCATAACCGCTCGTTCCCCTCTCTGTTCGAGACCCGCGCGGAAAAGGTGAAGATGGTCTCCGCCCTGTCCGGGCAGGGCCTGGCCGTCCTGAACGGCGACGACCCGCATGTCCGATGGATGGCCACGCAGACCCTGGCGCAGGTGGTCACCATCGGTACGGGTCCGGACAATGATGTCCGTGCTGCCGATCTGCGCGACGGGCCCGGAGGGATGGCGTTCACGGCCGTCCTGCCGGGCGGGCCCGTTGACGTGCAGACCCGGTTTGCCGGGCGCCATATGGTCTATCCGTTTCTGGCCGCACTGGCCGTGGCGGTTCACGAAGGGGTGGCGCCTGAAACGGCTGCCGGGCGGCTGTCCGGGGTGGCGCCTGCGGAAGCGCGGATGGAAATGCTGCGCCTGCCGGAGGGCGTCACGGTCCTCGACGACAGCTACAAAGGGGCGGTCGAGTCGACGTACGCAGCCCTGGATGCCTTGGCTGCGTTGCCGGCCGCACGCAGGCTCGTGGTCTTCGGAGGGGTGGACGAACCGCCGGGCAGACAGGGCGACGTGAACCGCGATATCGGCCGCAGGCTCGGAGAGGTCGCCGATCGTGTCCTCTGCCTCGGGACCGGACTGACCGGCGTTCGCGCCGGAGCCGTCTCGGCAGGCCTGAAGCGGGAGGCGGTCGAGCTTGCCGGACCCGACTACAGGACCGCCGTCAGCTGGCTTAAGCGCGAATTGCGTCCCGGAGACACGGTCCTGATCAAGGGCCAGAGCGCCCTCCGTCTGCAGCGGGTGGCGATGTGCCTGCAAGGCCGCCGGATGTCCTGCGCGGTCTCGCAGTGCAAGGTCAAGGTGTCTTCCTGCGATGCCTGCCCTCTGGCCGACGCCCCGCCCGAACTGTTCCGCAACCGCTACATCGCGCGCTACGTCCGTGAATGAGGGCGTCCGGGCGCAGTAATCCCTCCCTCATTCCGTTGCCGCCCACGCCTCGAGGTCGAGTTCCAGCAGCGTCCATTCCGATCTTCTGTGGTCGCCGAAGTCGTGCCGCTTCGGGATGATTCCCGTCTTTCGATACCCGAATTTCTCGACGTACCAGCGGATCACGTTGGGACGGTCGGCCTCGGTCCGCACGTGCCGGACGCCCCGGTTGCGCATTTCCTCAAGCCGGCGATGCTGGAGCTTGTGGCCGATCCCGCAGCCGAGGAATTCGGGGTCGACGGCGAGGCTGGCCGTTTCCGCGTGCACGGCGTCGATCATGAGAAAGCTCGAAACGCCGACCAGCCTGTCCTGCAGGAAGGCGACGAAGGTATTTCCCGTCTCGATGTGGTCGCGTTCGGGGCGCACCCCTGTCTGGGTCGCGCTCTTGGGCTCCATGTTCCATTTCGCCAGCAGGTGCAGGACCGCGGGCAGATCC
>CALMTS010000500.1 GCA_937872685.1 uncultured Desulfomicrobium sp. | reverse complement strand
CATCTTCTCCAACGCCTTCTGGCCAACCCGTCGAACATGGCCGAACACATGACGCCGCGGCCATGGTTCAGGCCTGACGCCGATGGGGACCAGGAAAGCCCCAGAGCGCAGGTTTTCACCTTGGCTGTGCTGCTCGCTGTCCTGATGGCCGGGACGATCCTGACCATCCGACGCATGGCTCTCTCCTGCCGCAAGGACGACAACGACGTCCTCAAGGGTCTGGGCAGAATCGTTTGGGTCATCGTCATCACCAGTCAGGTATTCATGCTTTCGACGCTGTACGGAAAACTGGGCCGAAGCCTCGTCTTCCCCGTGGTGACGCTCCGCCTCGACTCTCCAGAGGCGGCCCCGACACACCCTGTCTTTCTGTTGGCCGAGGACGAAAGCCAGCTGGTCATTTACGACAGGCTGAACTTCTTCCAGGTCAGACACGTGCCAAAGACACGCCTCGTATCCATGGGCACGCTCTTGCAGGAAACCCCATTCAGAAACCGCTGCCACGAACTGGGCGAGTTCATTCCCGGCGAGGCCGCAGGGATGAGAAACATGCAGGTGAGCGGCCTATGAAATCCCTCACCGTATACCTCGCATGCCTGGGAATAGGCGTCATGCTGCCCGCAATGGCCAGCTGTCAGGAGATACTCGCTGTCGAGATCGATGCGGACGCCGCAAACCTGATGACGAAATTTACGGTCGTCATGTCCGCACCCCGCCCCAGGAACGGCGTGGAAGTGCTGATCCAGAACGACGAGCTGGCCTTCAAGGCCGCCCACCGCATCGCCCCGCCGGGAATGAACGAAAAAGGCCTGACGTGCGAGATGAGCCTGCTGGCCCCTTCGACACATACAGAATCACGTCGGCGGCCGAGGCAACAGAGCCGCCGCTTCCCCAATCCTGCGGCCCCCGGCATTGCCGGTCACGCAACCCACGAACCAACCTTGAGGACGCCCCCTAAGCGCCAATCTCCGTGCGCAGTTCATCGGCCACACGGGGCGCGTCCTGGCCGATAATGACTAGGAAACTGGTGTCGCGAACCTCCCCTGCCGGCGTCAGGGCATGGTGCCCCGGCACATACTGAAAAACTTCGGGCACGTTGGAATCCGAGAAGCGGACGATTCCCTTGGCCCGAAGCACCTCCCGCGGAAGCGACGCGACGCCCTTCCGGAAAGCCTGCCTGTCGATGGCCCCTTCCCACTCGATGATGGCGTTCTGGATACCCGCATCGCCATGCGTGGCGTGATGCCCCAGGGGAGCCAAAAGCGGGACCGGACGCCTCAAGGGCTTGCGGAAATTGACTCCGTACAGAACGGAAGACGGGATGTCGCCATACGTGGTCCGGTGCAGTTCGGCCGTGGGATTGAGTTCGCGCAACCTTGTTTCCAGGCCGGACAGGGCTGCCTCGTCTACCAGGTCGGTCTTGTTGAGGATCATGACGTCGGCCAGCTGGACCTGGTTGCGGGCCACTTCGAACTCGGCCAGGGCGCGGCGGGCGCAGGCCGCGTCGAGAAGCGTGGTGACGGACGCGAAATCGAGCATATCGGCGAGGTCCACGATCTCGGCCAGGAGGTTGGCCGGATTGGCCAGGCCCGTGGTCTCCAGCACCACGAAATCCGGATGGAACTCCCCGAGAATGCCCGAGAGGGCCGAGCGCAGGCTTCCCGCCAGGGTGCAGCACACGCAGCCCTCATCCACTTCAGTCACGGCGTAGCTCTGGCCGAGGAGCTTGCCGTCCAGCCCCTTCTGGCCGATCTCGTTCTGGACGACGGCTACGAAACCGTTCCTGGCCGCCTGCTCCTCAATGAACCGGGCCAGAAACGTGGTCTTGCCCGAACCGAGAAAGCCCGTCAGCACGATAAGCCGGGGCCGTTCCGTAATGCCCATGGTGCGCTTGTCCAGGCTGTTGGCGGCACCCGGCACGTCTGGCGAACGCCAGAGCGCGTCGCCGTACTCGTCCGGCAGGGGTTCCGGCGCGGCCCAGCACAGTTCCGTGGTCTTCATGTCCGCATTTGCGGGCACCGCCATGTCCCACCCCAGCCCAAAACGGATGTCCCGCGCTCGCGGCTCCGTCTCCGACCGCAGGCCGCTTCCGCCCCCATACACCCGGCGCATGCCCGGCCGAGAGCTCTTCATCATGGACTGGGGCGAAAGCCCGAGGCAATATGAGGCCGAGGCCGCCAGCGCGTCGAAAAAAGGGACCGCCACGTCCCACGCGGGCAGATTCTGGTCCTCCCCGCCGGGCTCGACGGCCTGCACCTGCCCCAACGGCGCCTGCACGGTAACGCCATCCAGGGCCAGCACGATATCGTGCCGTGGCGCGGTCAGAGCAAGCGACACCCCGGTTGCGGGGCGGAAATACGCCTCCAGGACGGCGATGCCGAACAGGGTGCGCAGGTCGTCGTGCAGGGTGAATTCGCGGACGCGGTCGAGGTAGTCTTCGGCCTGGGCGATGATTCCCGCCTGCACGCTGAAACGCTCGACCAACTCCTCGTCGGGGGCAGGGAAATAGAACAGCGCGAAGGTCGCCAGCCCTGTCCCATCGACCAACCCCGTGTTCAGGGGATGCACGCCGTAGACGCCTGGCATGCCGGTAATGCGCACGGTGACCCCGCCCCTGCCCTTGACGCAGGCGCGAACGCCGCGCCAGCCGAGGCGGTGCCGCACGCCGGGGATGAAGTTCACGCGGGTCATCAGTGCGCGGGGCAGCTCCGCCGCAGCCAGGACCGGGTTCTCCAGCAGCGCCGGGGGGAGCAGGGTGTTCAGGCTGAGTGCCATGGGGTCTCCGAAAAAGGCCCGGCCGCCCTCACGGGGAGGACGGCCGGGGATGGATCAGACGTCACCCGAAGGTGATGGTGTCCCCGTTGCCGAGATACGCCTTGTCCTTGGATTTGAAGCGGGCTGTTCCCTCCACCACCGGGTATCCTGCGGCGATGAACTTCTTGGCGCAGAGCACGCCGGTGCAGTGGTTGCAGCCGATGCGCTCGAAGCCGTAGTCATGCAGCGAGATGACCAAGTCGTCGTATTTCGGGTCCCAGTCGTCGAAGGGTGAGATGTGCAGGCCGCCGTAGATGCCGTAGAAGTTGTCGTTCTCGTATTTGATCTCCTTGTAGGCGGTCTCGGCGAACTGGATGATTCCTTGGTGGCAGCAGCCCGTGACGCTGACGAGGCCCTTTTCCGCGACGTTGAAGTACAGGGACTGCTCCCCGTACACGCGGCAGATGATGGGAATGGCGAAGACGTAGCTCGCCATGCCGGGGATGACTTTGTTGAGGCCCGGCTTGACCGTGATGAGTTCGCCCTTGTGGCCGCAGTCCTTAATGTACTGCAGGCCTTCGGGATAGAAACCCTCGGGGATGTAGATGGTGATTTCCGGATCGTATTTCAGGGCGACCGGAAGGCCCCAGAAGTGGTCGAAGTGCTCGTGGGAGAAGAACAGGGCCTCGATCTCCTTGTTCTGGAGCATCTTGTCGATGCCCTCGCGCTTGAAGCACTCGTCGCACCATTTGTAGGACCAGCCCACATCGAGCAGGAACTTGCGCTTCGTGCCGCTCATTTCCTCGACCTCGACCAGCGCCGCATAACCGCCGGCGTTTTCCGGATGCACGGAATTGCCCTGGATGATCTCCCACGCCTCGTCCAGACGGTCGGGAAGCAAATGCTTGATCTGGGAAATCCCTTCCTCGTAGGAGCCCTTGCCCAGCCCCTTGCCGTTACCGAACGGAGGCCAGTTGTACTCGTACTGGTTCACGAGCAGGCCGCCCGCGCCCTTGATGTCGCCCATGAGTACGCCATTCTCGAACCAGCTGGTTTCCGAGATGTTGGTGACCTTGATGCCCTTGCACGTGCCGATGTCGGCCATCTTGCGCTCGGGCTTGCTGAAATGGCTCTTGCGCAGCGGGGAGTAGGAATAGAGTCCCATGGCCCCCAGCAGGCCGACGCCCACGCCTGTGGCGGCTCCCTTCAGGAAGTCGCGTCTCTTCATGTTGTCTGACATGCGATGCTCCTGTTCCGGGCTACTTGCCGGGGATGATGTTGACGTATTCGTAGACGGCGGGCAGGGCCCAGACCGTCACGAAGTAGAAGACCACGCCCATGGCGACGCCGGCGCCGAGGCCCGCGCCGAACTTGGGCGTCCAGCGAACCTCGCCGATGGCGGCCTTGTGGGCGGCATGGTCGGCCTCGATCTCCGCTACGGTCTTGGGAACCATCTTCCACGCGGGCCAGTTGTCCATGAACCAGTGGTGCACAAGCCAGATGTTGACCAGCCAGATCATCGGAATCATGGGGAACTGCTGCGGATGCGAGAAGCCCTTCTGCGTGCCGAGGAACAGGTGCGAGGTCTTGTAGTAGACGATGTACAGCGCGATGGCGCCGGCCAGCGTGACCACGGTGCGCAGGAGCACGTTGACGGGCATGGAGTACTTCTTTGGCCAGTTGTCGCAATAGAAGGTCAGGAACAGGGCCGGGACCAGGAAGAAGATGGCCATTTCACCGACATGCAGCCAGCGCCAGTCCGGTGCGAAATCCCTGCGGGTGCCGCGGATGGCCTCGCCCCAGGTCAGTTCTTGGGCGAAGTACAGGAAGAAGTGCATGGCCAGCGCGATGGCGATGATGCCGAAAAAGCACGCAAAGCGGCGCGCCCAATCGTTCTTGATGAGGTTGAAGGGGTAGCGCTCCCAGATGGTTTCCACAAGCCAGACCACCACCGTACAGCACATGATCCAGGATACGTGGAAATTGCCCGAGACCGTGTCAGCGAATTGTTCCCAGTACGGCGGGGCGATGGACGTGAAATACTGCCACGGGTGGTACAGGATGCCCATGTGCGGATGCATGGTCACGAAATAGACCACCGTGGACAGGAAAAAGGTCATGATCAGAATGGAGAAGCCCTTGGCGGGTTGCGGAAGTTTCTGCCACGGCGCCTCTTCGAAAGCCACGACCCACGCGGGCGACAGCCAGCTCGCGATGGCCGCGAACATCAGGATGGCCAGGGCCGAATACTCGATGGCGAAGAAACTCGTCACGCCGGGCAGCTTTTCCAGCTGCGCGGGATTGAAGTAGGCCAGCCCGAAATTGCCCAGCAGATATTCGAAGAATCCCTTGATGAGCACGAGCAGAATGACTGCCGAAACCGCCGTCAAGACGGTCCCCTTGAGCAACGGGTGGGCCGTTTCAAGCCATTTTCTCTTGAATGGCCAGTAGTTGAAGATATAGACCATCCAGATCATCATGATCAGCCACCAGCGGCAGTACATGTAGCCCACATACGGGGTGTACATGCGCATGACGCCGCGCGGGTCCTGGAAAATCCACCAGGTCAGATAGAAGACGGCGAGCGTCAGCGCCAGGCTGACCAGCGCGGGCACAGGCCCCGCCCATCGCTTGACGAGTTTTCGCTCTTCCAAGTAGCCTTCACCAAACCGTTCCATAAGCAACCTCCTCCTTAAAGGGGATACCGGGACGCGGGCCCCACCCCGCCTTCCCGGATTGTTCGGTTTTACCCGGTGTTTCCCGGACCGTGGCCCGTCATGGCGGCGTAGACGGCCGCCAGCAGGGTTTCACGGTCCGTGGAGTCCGGGTCCAGCCCCAGCCTCTGTGCTTCCAAAGCAAGCATCTCCGGGGGGAAATCCCCTGCAATGGCCCCCAGCCCGCCCGGTCTGATCTCCGGCTTCGGCTGTTCATTGCCTGCGGCCACGGCGACGACATGCCGCCCGGTCTGGAAACCTCCCCTGAAAAACTGCCTGCGCGTCAGGTTCGCCACGTCTCGTTCCTCTTATCCTGTTCGGCCTTCTTCCTGAGCGAACGGAAGACAAGGTCGGTCATGGGCACCTGTTCCCGTTCTTCCAGGATGCGGCTCATGCGCAGGAAGAAATTGGCGGTTATGGACCTGGCCCACTCCCTGTCCCGGGCGCGCAGGGCGTGCAGCAGCTTGATGTGGTCCGCAAAGATGGCCTCGCGCTCGTCCCGCCTGATAGAGAAGAAGAAGTCGTAGGCGGCCATGTCCGCGGAACAGACCTGCTCCACCGTGCGCACCAGAAAATCGTTGCCCGTGCCCACGGCCATGAGCCGGAAAAACGTCAGACTCTCGCTCCACACGCGCTCGGTGGACTCCTGGAATATGGAACGGGAGATGTTCACGCTGCATTGCTTCAGGTCTTCCAGATGCCGTTCGCCGATGCGTTCGGCAGCATGTTCGGCGACCATGGGCATGATCAGGTAAGCTGCTTCGAGCTGGTCCGCGATGGCCTTTTCCGGGCTGAGGTTCAGATCCAGGGGATTGTCCTGAGTAGCGGATATCCCCACGCGCAAGTAGCAACCGCTGCCGGGCCTGATGGCCATCAGGCCCCGTGCTTCGAGAGAGTGCAGAATGCCGCGCAAGGTATTGCGGCTGACGTCGAGTTGCTCCACGAGACTTCGCTCCGGCGGGAGCCTGTCTCCGGCCTTGAGTCCCAAGTCCTGAATGATCTGCCCGAGTTTTTCGAGGGCTTTGTCCTTCTTTCCCATGCCGAATGATCCTTGCGTTTTGAAACGCTATTGGTGTTACCAATCATCCAAGGGGCACGATGCGGCAAATTTTTTTCACGAAAACTGTAAGATCGGCCCACTTTTCTCGGTTTTTTGACCCAATATTGCATTTGGTTCAACCAATTCATGTAATTCCGACGAAAATACTGGGTGATCCAATTCTGGGCATACAAAAGGCCACAAGAAATCATCCCAATCCGAAACGCTGGGAGAACAAGCGGTTAGCGGAAAATGCCAAAGGCTGACTACATTTTCAGCGGGAATTTTATGGGTATGAAGGAGAAGAGGGGCTCAACAGAATGATTTTGAACGCCTGACACAGACGCTGAACGCCCAGTCGGGGGCCTTTTCACGTCCAGACGCCGTATGTCCAAAATCCGATGCCAGAGATGGTTTCGTCGCTTCTAGCGACCGTGTTTCCTGCGAAAGGACCGGATGGCCTCCTCAAGCGGGACAAGAACATGATCGAAGGCGTCCGGCTTGACGTCCACAAACCGTTCCGGCTCCGTAGAGCAGAGAATGAGCACCGTACGCAGACCTTCTTCGTCGTAAAACGGCTTGGCAAAGTAGGAGCGAATGCCGCGCGGTATGAACAGCGCCCAGTCGATGGGCTTGATGCTGTCCATGGTGTCGTCCACCACCAGGTGGTCGAGATCGAAGCGCTCGATGTCTTCGGCGATGGTCCCCCTGTACGAAAAAGTTTCGCCGGCGGGCATGTCTGCCAGCGGAGCGCCGGCTCCGTAGACCTGGACCGTGTTGCTTCGGGCGTGGACGTCCGAAAGCATGACCGCATTGCATCTTTTGCTGATATCCGGATGCTCCAGGGCCTGTCCCAGCATGGCCGATAGGTTCGGCGCGCCGCTGAACGTGGACCGCAGGTTTCGCGCCAGCTTCTGATCATCCCTCTTGTTGTCGGAAACGGGCATCACCGAAATCCGGACCAGGGCCGTCTGCTTCCATGGCACCCAATTCAGCCAGGCCATGGCCTTGAAGGTTTCTCCCTGAGTCGTGCAGAATTCGAGCACTCCCTGCCACGGCTGGCTCGGAAGATCGTTCAGAATACTTCCCAGGCTCTCGATCAAATGAGGTGATATTTCGGAAAAATGGGGCAGCGTTCCGGTGGAGGCACTGGGCAGCCCGAACAGGTTGCGGGCGGCGGCGTTGGCCTGACGCAGTCGCAGGGATTGGTGATTCACGAGCAGGATAGGTGTGGGCACGTTCTCGATACGCATACGGGAAGCGGCTTCACTGCGCTGGATGTCCCGGATCACATCCACAGTATCGCCCACGTCGAGGAGATAGCCGTAATAATAGCGCGGGTCCGAAGAGTTCATCGTGCCGGTGAGCTTGAGCCACATGATGGAATCCGCCGGAGTGTACACGCGAAAGACCGTGGCCATGGTTTGGCCCTGGCTGACGGCATCCAGGAACTTGTCCAGCAGGTGGGCGTCCTCGGGGAGAAGCATCTGCTTCCGGAACGCCCTGTTCTTCAAAAACAGCCGGGCGCTGTCTCCCAGGGGATGAAGGGGATAATCGTTCAGGAATTCGATCCGCGACCGAGCGATTTCAATCCGCCAGAGCAGAGCAGGAAAGTCGTTCAAGAAGCTTCGCAGGTCTTGAATCGGAATGGCGTCCCTGTTTGATGGACCGCCAATGTCTGTATCGCGTATCATTACCGCATCCTTTCAGTTCAAATCCGGGTACTGCAATCCACATGGGGGGTCAATGACACAGGGCCAAAGGAGCGTTGGCTGGCGAGTGGCATGGAAGGAATTGGAGAAGAACACACAAATCTGGTCTACTTCCGCCGGCGCCCCGCGTCCGAACTCATGAATGCGTCGCGGATGCCAACAGCATCGAATCGCCATATCCCGCCCCTGGGCGTGAAGACCTTCCAAAAAGCGAAGCCCCCGACCTCACGGCGGGGGCTTCGTTTATGAGCGGCCCGGATCGTCCATGACGACCCGAGAGTTTTCCAGGATGGGCTATTCCTCTTCCTTCTTGCTCTCGGCGATGACCTGTTCGGTCACGTTGGGCGGGCATTCCTCGTAGTGGGCGAACTCCATGGTGAAGGTGCCCTGGCCGCCGGTCATGGAGCGCAGGTCCGGGGCGTACTTCATCATTTCGGCCATGGGCACGTGGGCCTTGACCTCGGTGATGCCGCCGATGGAGTCGGAGCCCAGGACGCGGCCGCGGCGGCTGGAAAGGTCGCCGATGACGTCGCCCATGAACTCATCGGGGATGAAGACCGCGGCGAGCATGATGGGTTCGAGCAGGATGGGGTTGCACATTTCGACAGCCTTCTTGAAGGCCAGGGAGCCGGCGATCTTGAAGGCCATTTCCGAGGAATCCACAGTGTGGTAGGAGCCGTCGTAGACCGCCACCTTGAAGTCGACCAGGGGGTAGCCGGCCAGAAAACCGCGCGCGGCAGCTTCCTGGACGCCCTTGTCCACAGCAGGGATGTAGTTGCGCGGGATGGAGCCGCCCACGATCTCGTCAAGAAACTCGTAGCCGCCCCCGCGCTTGTTGGGCTCCATGCGAATCCAGCAGTCGCCGAACTGGCCGCGGCCTCCGGACTGCTTCTTGTGACGGCCCTGGACCTGTGCCTTGCCCTTGATGGTCTCGCGGTAGGGGATCTTGGGGGTCTTAAGCACGATATTTGTCTTGTAGCGGCGCTTGACCTTCTCCACGGCCAGTTCGATATGCAGCTGGCCCATGCCCGTCAGGAGCATGTCGCCGGTCTCGTCATTGCGCACCAGATGCAGATTGATGTCTTCGTCGAGGAGTTTCTGGACCGCGGCGAAGACCTTGTCTTCGTCGCCCTTCTCGGCCGCCGCCAGGGCGTAGGAGATGATGGCCGGGCTCAGGGCCGGCTTGGGCAGGACAAAGGGGGCTTTCTCGGCGCACAGGGTGTCGCCGGTCACGGTGCTCTTGAGCTTGGCCACGGCCACCACGGCCCCGGGACCGACTTCCTGCTTGCACGGGGTCTGCTTTTTGCCTTCGAGGAAAAGGATCTGTCCGATCTTTTCCTTTTCGTCCTTGGTTGCGTTCAGGACCGAGGCGTCGGGGGACAGGACGCCCGAAAGCACGCGCATGACCGAAAGCTGGCCGGCAAAGGGATCGGCGATGGTCTTGAAGACAAAGGCAGCGAAGGGGGCGTCATGACTCGACGGACGCTCGTTTCCGTCGGCGTCCAGCCATGCCGCGTGCTCCAGAGGCGAAGCCATATAGTTCTGCAGGATGTCCAGAAGCGGCCACCCGCCCTTGTTCTGCAAGGCGGCCCCGGCGCAGACCGGAACAAGGGCACGGCTCAAAACGCCTGCGCGCAGTCCCTCGGTCATCTCTTCTTCCGTGAGCTCCCCTTCCTCGAGATATTTCTCCATCAGCTCTTCGCTGCTCTCCGCGATATTCTCGACGGCGATCTCGCGGGCCGTGGTAACTTCGTCGGCGAGGTCCGCAGGCATGTCGATGGCTTTGAGCTCGCCCTTCTCGTCAAAGGAGTAGGCTTTTCCGGCAAGCACATCGACCACGCCGCTGAAGCTCGTCTCGCTGCCGATGGGCATGAAGAGCAGAACCGGCTTGATGCCGAGGACGTCGGAAAGGCCCTGGTAGGCCATCTGAAAATTGGCTCGTTCCCGGTCCATCTTGTTGATGAAGACCATGGCAGGCAGGCCGGCCTTGTCCACTTCGGACCAGATCTTCTTGGTCAGGGGCTTGACCCCGTCGATGGCGTCGATGACCAGGACGGCATTGTCCGCGCCCTGCATGAGATAGGGAAGATCTCCGATGAAATTGTTGTCGCCGGGCGTATCGATAAGAAAGTTCAGGTTCTTTTTCCAGGCGAACTGGGCGAAGGCCGGCTGGATGCTGCCCCGGCGCTTGATCTCCTCGGGCTCGTAGTCAAGGGCGGTGGTCCCTTCGTCGATCTTTCCCAACCTCGTGATGGAACCGGAATTGAACAGCAGCATCTCGGCCACCGACGTTTTCCCGGTTCCTCCATGCCCTATCAGGGCGAAAGTCCTCTGTTTTTGAAGTTGATCCTGCATACAGCCCCCTTATGCAAAGTATTACGCAACCATACGGCTACAGGGTATAAGACCTTCCCGGCCTGTCTGAATGAAGGCCGGGAATTCGCTTGCAAAAGAGAAGAAATTGGTTGAAGGTCCCATGCTCCATTGTCCGGAGACCTTGCAAACCTCTTGCTATCCTGAACTTTTTTCAAGAAATACCCGTATAGGGAGGGGTCTTGGAAGTTGTCAAGAGCAGTTGAATTTTCAGCAACGCATAATTCTTCAAAATTGTTGAGAGAAAATCATGAGCACGGCCGCCGCATCTTCGCCAGCGCCTGAAGACAGCCGAACCCTGCGCTGCCCGGCAACGCATATCGACACGTCCGGCGCATGGCTCTTCTGGTCATCCGCCCCCACCCCCGCCCTCATCCGCAGCCTGGAGCGCCACGGCCAACTAGTCCCGGTGCTGGTGGACGCCAGCGGACCGACGCCCGTCCTGATCGCGGGCGCGGCGCGGGTGGCGGCTCTGGCTGCGGCCGGCAGGGACGTCCTGTGCCTGGACCTGGGCTCCCTGGACGAGATGGCGCGAGGCCTCGCGCACATGCAGTCCAACATCGACCGCGAACTCAACGACGCGCAGGTCGTGGCTGCCATGCGCTATTTCCGGTCCATCCCGTCGGCGGACATGTCTCCCGTGCTCGAAAGCCTGGGACTTGAACCCCGGTCGAAGCGCCTGCGCCTTATCGATGCATGGCTGACTCTGCCGAAAAAATGGGACCTCCTGCTGAACAACGTCCCCCTGGCCTGCGCGGAGCTGCTGGCCGGATTCCCCCGTGAGGAACTCCCCGGCCTCGAGCCCCTTTTCAACAGCCTGTCCTGGTCGCGAGGCAATGCGGTCAACCTGCTGACCTGGCTGCGGGAAACCAGCCTGCGGGACGGAATCGGCGCTGGCGCCCTCCTGGAAGATTGCGGCATGCGGGAAATCCTGGAATCCGGACTCTCGCCCAAGGACGTCATGACCCGCATCGCCTTTGAGGTGCGGCGGCGGCGCTTCCCGCGCCTGTCGGCCCTGGAGCGGGACTTCGCCGAGGCGGCCCGCAAAACCTCGGCCGGAACGCGTTGGCGCATGGTCCAGCCGGACCAGTTCGAGAGCGGCGCGGTCGAAATGACCGTGCGCGTGAAAAGCCCGGCGGAACTCCGTGCGGCGGCGACCGAATTGACGCTCATCGCGGCCCGGAAGGATCTGGCGTCCCTGTTCCCCGCGGAGGACTCATGACGGCCCTGCCTGCGCATCTGCACGGCATCAGCAGGGTCGTGGTCGACGAGGCCGTACTCGACACGCCCATTGCCTGCCGCGTGCGCGAAAAACTCCCGCATCTGCACCCGGAAATCCTGGCGGAAGGGCAGACTCTGACGCCGGGCCTGGCCCGCGAGGACATCCTCTATCTCAAGAAATACCGCGGCCGCTTCCTGCGCCATTGCCCAGGCACCAGCCACTACCGCTGCTGCGGCTACCAGATCATCCACATCGGTGAAAACTGTCCCTTGCGCTGCTCCTACTGCATCCTGCAGGCCTATTTCCAGGATCGCGTGCTCAAGGTCTGGGCCAACCAGGACGACCTGTGGACGGAGCTGGACCAGTCCTTCGCCGCCCACCCGGGGCGGCGCTACCGGGTCGGGACCGGCGAATTCACCGACTCCCTGGTGCTTGAAGCCCTGACGGGCTTCAGCCGGGATCTGGTGGGTTTCCTGGGGCGCTATCCCCAGGTCTGCCTGGAACTCAAATCCAAGGTCGTGGACCTCTCCTGGATGGATGCGGTGCGCGACCCATCCCGCGTCCTGCCGGCCTGGTCCATGAACGCGCCGTTCATCGTCGATCAGGAGGAGCAAGGGGAATGCGCGAGCCTGGAGGAGCGTCTCATCGCCGCCAGGACCTGCGCCCAGGCCGGATTCCGGGTCTGTCTGCACTTCGACCCGGTCATCCATTTCCCGGGCTGGCAGGACGGCTACGCGCGCACCGTGGAGATGATCTTCGATCACTTGCGGCCATCCCAGATCGCCTATGTCAGCATGGGATCGTTCCGGCACATGCCCGATCTCAAGCGCTGCATCAGCGAGAATTTCCCGCAATCAGCCTACATTTACGGGGAATTCGTGACCGGGGTGGACGGCAAGCAGAGGCTCCTGCGGCCGCTGCGCGTGGAGCAGCTCCGCTTCCTGGCCGGAAAGCTGCAAAACGGCGGACTGGACCGGCAGCTCTACCTGTGCATGGAGTCCGACGAAGTCTGGCAGGCCGTGCTCGGCCGCACGCCCGACGAGTTGGGCGGGCTGTACCGGCACCTCATGGCCCAGGCCTTCGGGGATTGAAGACCCGGCCAAGCCGGCAACCCGATTTCGGAATGGCGCCCAGCCGCCTGCGCCGCAGCCTTCACTGCGGCGCAGGCGACATGCAAAGACGAGAAACATCGAGGGCGGAGCCGCATCACCGGCTCCGCCCTTTCGCATTTTCGACCGAGAGAATGATACCCGGCGTTATTCCGCCTTGCCCTTCATGATCCCGCTCAGGTCCAGGTTCATGTTCTTGATGCAGCTGTCCTTCAGGTGGCAGCGTTCGCAGCCGTAACGGTGGGGGTAGGGAGTTATGGTCGCGTACTTGCGGTTCAGGGCGCCCGATTCCTGCAGATCCAGGCCGATCTTTTCCAGGGTCCGGCGCAGAGGCTTGGTCGGTTCGGGCACAGGCGCGCACTCCTTCTCCCCGAGTTCGGGCATGAGCGCCTTGAGCGTGCCCATGATCATGGTCTGGGCGATGGCCTCGTGCTTGAAGCCTTCCGACGGGGACGCCTTCCAGATCTCATCGACCTGATCCTCCACGCCCTGCTCCAGATAGACCAGTACGAACCCCTTGCGCTCTCCAAGCTGATAAATCTTGAGGCTGGGCAGCCATTTCTCCCATACGCCAAGTACGGAAAGCATTTCCTGCGGGCCGATTTCATCGACCTGAGCCAGAAAAAGAAACGTGGAAAAATCGAACTCCGGCTGGATGTCCAGCTCGTTCACGGGCAAAATCTTCATGATTGGAAACCTGTAGGCTTGAATACCGGGAAAACCGGGGGTTGATTCGAATTGGGTTGGTCCTTGATACACGTTCGGCGGAAACTCAAGAGTTTTCCGATTCCCGAAGGTGCTTGGCCGCCCACAGGGAGGCCTGCAGACGATTGGGCACGTCGATTTTCTTGTAGATGTTATAGATGTGAGACTTGATCGTGTTCAGACTCAGAAACAGCCGCTCCGCAATGTCCTTGTTGGTCGCGCCGGCGGCCAGCATGAGCAGGATCTCCTTTTCGCGCTGGCTCAATTCGCCAAGATCCTCTTCCGCAGGCACAGGCTCCACTGGACGGTTCTGCTTGCCCAGCAGAAAAGCGGACATGGCCTCTCTGGAAAACCAGAGTTCGTTGTCCAGCATGGCCTTGACGCCCTTGACCATGACCTTGAAGGACGCGTTGCGGTAAAAGACCCCCCGGATGCCGGTATTGAGGGCTTCCAGCTCCAGCGAACGGTCTTCCGGCACATTGAAGAGGGCCACAGAGGTGGTCATGAACGGGGAATTTTCACCGCCCGCTTCCTGCAGGAGTTCCGCCATGGAAAAACCCGTGCAATCGAGGAGGGTCAGATCCGGCTTCACCATTTCCAGTATCTTCGGCAACGAGGGAGAATGGCTGCAGCTCGCCCCGGTTTCCTGGCTGAGACGAGCGGCCAGGAGGTCGTTCAACAGCGGGTCCTCGCCCACGACGCCGAGCATCGCGGGCCCAGTCTTGCCGGCCTTGCCGGCGGAGTTCACACGGATGGCCGTGACCTTTCCGGGATCAAAGGCGATGGCCATGCCGTTGGACTCGGCGCGGATCACCGTCCCTTCGACCTGGAACCGGGACTGGAACAGGCCGTTCTTCCTGTTGCCGAAATCCAGGGATATATTCAGGGTCACGGACGTGCCCACCGGGTAGGTCATTCCGGTTTCAAAAAAGACCCCTCCAGCGGAGATGTCCTTGGTGGTCAGTGCCTGGTCGGAGTGATCGTGCATGATCGCGCTCACTTTCGAGGGAACGCTCATGGAAAAGCGTTCAATTTTTCGTCGGTTGTCACTTCTGGTCACAGCGCTGCCTCGAGTCATGCCAGCCTCCGCCGCATTCGTTTCATTCGGAAGACGTGGATTCGGCGCCGGAGAGTTTCTGCGGCAACAAATTGTTCTTCTTCAGATAGATAAGAAACTTCTGCGCAATTTCAAGATCCTTGTTGAGAGTCAGCGCCTTGCGCAGGTGCTCAACCGTTTTCTCGATGTCGGACCTGGCGAAACAGGCCCTCGCCATGTTGTAATGCAGATTTTCGTCGTTGGGCGACAGTTCCAGCGCCTTCGCGTAGTACTCCACGGCTTGGTCGTACATCTCGTTCTTGCGCAGGTTGATGCCAAAATCATTGAAAAGATGCTTGTGCTCGGCTTCGAACGTCGCTTCCATCTTGATCAGGCGCTGAAAGATGTTGTCGGCCTTGCCCGTCTCCCCCCGCTCCAGATAGGTCAGTCCGAGACCGAAGTTGGCGCGGATGTTCTCCTCGTCCACGCGCAGGGCGTTCCCGTACTCCATCTCCGCGCTGTACGTCTCCCCGTTGGATCTGTGCCGCTCGGCCTTGGCGATGGTCTGGTTGAGCTTGCGGATGCTCGGATAGACCTTGGTCGAATAGAATTCGGGCTCGGGATCGTATCCTTCGAGAAACTCCTCCCGGGGAATTTCCTGCTTGGGGCCCGAGGGGACGTAGTTCGGGTTCAGGGGTTGAATCCAGATCCGGCCTTCTTCATCCTCATCGGCAAACCAGTACATGGTCTGCGTGGTCTTGCGGACCGTCGCTCCCGCCCCGACTTTGGCTATTCTCTCGCAAGAAAAGACCCCTTTGATCCGGGCCCGTTGCGCATCGGTTTCCGCCATGAACGCCCCCCTGCAGAATTTACTCGGTCGCCTCCCGATACATCCGTGCGGCTCGCACCGGGTCGTCCGCCCTGGTGATGGGCCGGCCCACGACGAGAAAATCGCTTCCGTCGCGAGCAGCCTGGGCCGGAGTACAGACACGCGTCTGGTCACCTGCATCCGCGTCAGGAAGGCGGATGCCGGGAGTCAGGAGCTGAAAATCCACTCCACATGCTTGACGTATATCACAAACTTCCCTGCCTGAACAGACCACGCCATCCAGTTTCCAGTTTTGGGTCTGGCGGGCGAGATGAACGGCCAGACGGCGCAGATCTTCGGCCGTCCCTTCGGAATTCCAGGCCAGATCCGCGGGGCCCATGCTGGTCAGAATGGTCACTCCGAGGATCAGGGGAGACGTCTGCCCGGGAGCAAGGGCCTTGTCCCGGCCCTCCACCGCGGCTTCGGCCATGGCTCGGCCGCCCAGGGCATGAATGGTCAGCATGTCCGCACCCATGCGCGTGGCCTGGGCGACGGCGCCCTGCACGGTATTGGGGATGTCCATGAACTTGAGATCGAGAAAAACGGAAAAGCCCATGTTCTTGAGCCGAGCCACCAGGCTTGATCCAGCCTGAAGATACAGCTCAAGGCCAACCTTGACCCACGGCACCACGCCCCGCAGGCGAGCGGCCATTTCCAGGGCGGGGTCGGCCTGGGCGAAATCCAGGGCCACGACCAGGGCGGGCTTTTTCATCGCTCCCCCCATTGCCGGCTGAGCGCATCCCGCCACGCCTGCTGATATGCGGGCCGCACCTTCTCGGCCAGATAAATCGACCGCAGCTGCTCATAGGCTTGAGAAAGGTCGTCGTTGACGATCCAGTAATCGAACCAGTGGCTGTCCGATATCTCCTTCCGCGCTTCGGCCAGGCGCCGGGCGATGGTTTCGGGGGAGTCCGTGCCCCGACCGGTCAGACGCCGCTCCAGAGCCTCGCGGGAGGGGGGAAAGACGAACACGTAACAACCCTGGCCCAAGTTCTCCTTCAGCTGCCGCGCACCCTGCACGTCGATGTCGAAGATGATGTCGCGGCCCGCATTGAGAAGATCCACCGTGGCCTGGCGGGGTGTGCCATAGAAATTCCCGTAGACCTCGGCCCACTCGGCGAAATAGCCGCTCTCCCTTCTGCGCTCGAACTCCTCGCGGGTCAGGAAATGGTACTCCCGTCCGTCGGCTTCACCGGGACGGGGGGCGCGGGTCGTGCAGGATATGGAAAAGGCGAAGGCCTTGAACTCGGCCGTCAACCGGCGGATGAGGGTGCTCTTCCCTGTCCCGGAAGGGGCGCTGATGACGAGCATCATGCCCGCGTTCGCCACGCCGTGCTGCTGTATCCGGCTATTCATCACTTCCTCCGGCGGTGAAACGCTGGCTGATGGTTTCGGGCTGGATTGCGGAGAGAATGCAGTGGTTGGAGTCGGTAATGATCAGGGAGCGCGTCTTGCGCCCCTGGGTCGCATCGATGAGCCGCCCGGCCTGTTTGGCCTCCTCCCGCAGACGGCGCATGGGGGAGGACGTCGGACCGACGATGGCCACCACCCGGTTCATGACCACGGCGTTGCCGAAGCCGATGTTGAGGAGCTTCTTCTTTTCCATTCCCTACTCCAGGTTCTGGATCTGCTCTCGGCACTTTTCCAGTTCGGCCTTGAAGGTCACCACCAGTTGGCTGATGGCCGTGTTCTGGCTCTTGTTGCCACAGGTGTTGATCTCGCGGAAACACTCCTGGACCATGAAGTCGAGCTTACGGCCCACGGGCTCGGTCTGCCGGAAGTAGGTGTCGATGCCACGCAGGTGAATCTCCAGGCGGGTCAGTTCCTCGGAGACGTCGATACGGTCGGAGATGACCGCCAGTTCCTGCAACATCCTGTCCGGATCGACCTGGACGCCGCTCTCAGCCAGAATCTTGCCGACACGCTCCTGCAGCAGGGCGAAACGCTCCGGTGCGGTCTGCGACGCCAGTTCACGGATTTCGGAAACCAGCTCACCAAGCCGCGCGAAACGGACGCGCAGGTCTTCCTCCAGGGCCAGTCCCTCGCGGACCCGCGCGGCGTCCCAGTCCGACAGGGCCTTTGTGAGGGTCTCGGTCAGGCTGCTGATCAACTCCGGATTCTCGATGCTCCCCGCGTCCTTCCACAACGAGGATATGCCCAGGAGCCGGTTCAGGTCCGGAGTGTGCGGCACGCCGAGAGACCTGGCCAGGACATCCAGTTCGCGCAGCATGGAAGCGGCCATGGTCGCATCCAGGGTCAGGGACTGCAACTCGGGGTTGTTGATCTTCAGCCCCAGGAACAGCTCCACCCCGCCGCGATTGGCCACGGCCTTCACTTCGTTCTCCCACTGCTTCTGATGCGCGTAGAGAGTGGGGGGAATCTTCCACTTGAGATCCAGGTGGCGATTGTTGAGGCTGCGGATCTCCCAGGTCAGGGTCCAATTGTCTTCCTGAGCGCTGGCCCGGCCGTAGCCGGTCATACTTTTGAGCATATCGTATCCTTTTGTGTTTTCGGGTGCTTCAAAGAGGCTTTGTACATCTCCCGGATGCGGGTCAAGTGCCGCTTGATTTCGGGAGTGGCGTAATCCGGGAAAGTCCAGGGCAGATCGAACCAGTCGCCCTTGTGGAAAATGAGCGTCAGGTCGGCCCATATGCCCCGGGACAGATAAATCCGGTGCGAAAAATTCTTGCCCGTGGCCAGGACCAGGCGTTCCTGGGTGATGTATCCCGGGTCGAGGTTGAACAGCCTGCCGCCGGTCCCGGTCCACTCGAGTTCCAGCCTGTTGGTGGCCAGCTTGACCTCGGCCAGGCCGTCCATGGCCAGGGGCCGCTCGAAGGACATGATCCGCCGGAGGATGGGCGTGCCCAACTCCCGGTCGTAGTAGCCGGTCTGGGTGAAGGGTATGGGCTCGGACTCGTAGTCCATGGGCCCCAGAAATTCTTCGAGCCTGGGGCGCAGGGCGGGCCAGAACTCATCCCAGCGCGCGCTCAGGACCGACAGGAAGGCCCTGGCCGGCAGGGGCACGGCCGGGGTGCTCACGCCGTTTCCCCTGCGGGCGCAATGTCCGCCCTCCGAGTCGCCAGACCCGAAGAGGTAACCCGTACCGGAACGACCCGGACCAGTTCTCTGGCCTGTGCGGAAACACCTCCCTCGACGGAGCACTCGACGTAATACTCGTTCATGCCCGTTCCGCCGTCCTCCATCACTACGTCCATGTGCGGCAGCGCCAGAAGCCCCCGCAGGAACGCGGCCCGCTTGCGGGCAACGGCCTGGCGCAACAACTTGGCCCGCTCCCGGCGCAGGTGGGGCGGGACGGCGCCACTGAACGTCACGGCCGGAGTACCGGGACGCTCGGAGTAAGGAAACACATGGGCATAGGAAAGCGGCAGGCGCTCCGCCACGTCCAGGGTCTGCCGGAAATGCTCCTCGGTCTCCCCGGGAAAGCCCGCGATGATGTCCGCGCCCAGGCCGAACACCGGCCAGATCCTGCCAAGGCCCTCCAGAAAACCGAAAATCTGGTCCGGCCCGTAATGGCCTCGTCCCATGCGCCGCAGGACCTCGGGACTGCCGCTCTGCAGGGACAGGTGCAGATGGGGGCTCATGAGGCGGCACTCCGCCAGCGTCTCCAGGGCTTTTCCGTGCAGGTCCGCCGGTTCGAGGGAGCCCAGGCGAAGCCTGGCCCGGCCGGCCCACCGGGGGGCCAGGGCCCGGTCCACGGCCGCCAGCAGGTCCCAGAAATCCGAGGAAGGCGTGAGGTCGCGGCCGTAATGGCGCAGGTTGATGCCGCACAGGGAAAGCTCCCGTATGCCTGCGGCGAGCAACCGCTCGGCCTCGCCGATGACATCCCCGGCCTCCCGGCTGACGGAGCGGCCCCTGGTGGAGGGGATGATGCAATAGGTGCAGCCGTGGGAGCAGCCGTCCTGAACCTTGATCACGGCCCGGGCCCGGTTGTAGCCGGAGATGCGCAGGGAGGGGAAAGGCCCCTGCTCCCCGGCGCGGGCCAACCCGGCCTTGTCCCGCTGGGCGACGACCTCGTCCACCGCATCCAAGGCCAGGATGCGCTCCCGGTCGGCCTCCACGGCACACCCCGCGACCACGATGCGCGGGCGCGGGGAGATGGCGGCAAATCCGCGCACCAGCTTGGCCAGGTCCAAAACCGCCCGTTCGGTCACGGCGCAACTGTTGACGAGGACCAGGTCGGCCAGGGCGGGATCCTGCGTTTCCATCAGCCCGTCGGACAGAAGGGATTCACGCAGGGCCTGGGACTCGTACTGGTTGACCTTGCATCCCTGCGTCGCGATGAAAAAAAGCTGCCCGGGCTCACGACGCATTGAGAGCCTCCCGGATGACCGCGCCCGCCAGAACCTGGCCTGCGCCCGAATACACGGCGGCCACCTGCCCCGGGGTTGGAACGGGACGCGGGACGGGGAAGGATATGGTCAACCCCTCATCATCCAACATCACGTGCGCCGCCTCGGGCCGTTGGCGGTAGATCGTCTGCACCAGCACCTCGCCGGGCCACTGCCCGGGCGGGCAGAGCAGGTTGGGACGGGCCGTGCGGCACCCCAGGGCCAGAGCCTCGGACTTGCGCCCCACGACCAGGCGGTTTCGTTCAAAATCCTTGGCCGTGACGTAGAGCGGCTCGCTCCAGGCGATGCCCAGCCCCTTGCGCTGCCCCAGCGTGTGGTTCCACAGCCCGCCATGCCGGCCGAGCACCGTGCCGTCCGCCAGGGTGATGGGCCCCGGGCCACTCAGGCGGGCTCCCCGGCTGCGCAGAAAGTGACGGTAGTCCGAGGGGATGAAGCACACCTCCTGGCTCTCCCGCCCGGCGGGCGGAGCGATCCCCCGCTCGGCCAGGGCCTGCCGCACCCTGTCTTTGGTCCACCCGGCCAGGGGGAAGACGATCATGGAAAAACGTTCACGCGGCACCATGGACAGGAAATAGCTCTGGTCCTTGGCCGGATCGAGGCCCCGAAACAGCGCCGGCCCCCAGGGCTTCTCCTCCAGGCGGGCGTAATGGCCCGTGGCCAGACGAACCGCGCCCTGCTCCAGCACCCGGTCCAGAAGCAGGCCGAACTTGATGGCCGGGTTGCAGGCCGCGCAGGGGTTTGGGGTCTGCCCGGCCTGATAGGCCCGCACGAATGGGGCAACGACCAGTTCCTCGAACTCCCGCCGCAGGTCGACGATGACGAACGGCACGCCGAGTTCCGCGCATAACCCGCGCAGCCCGTCAATCACCCCCCGGTCTTCTTCCGGCAGGAAGCGGGCGTGAACGCCCATGACTTCCGCCCCGGTCTCCCGGAGCAGCAGCAGGCTCATGAGGGAATCGGCCCCTCCGCTCAATGCGATTGCTGTCTTTGGCATACAAAAAGGGCCGGAAGATCCGGCCGCTCGTCAGGCTATGGGGGGCGCGGGCATGGCCGGCAGGTTCGACTCCAGGGCCGCGGCCGCGGCCAGAAGACGCGCCTCGTCCATGTTGCCCGCGAAAAGCTGCAAGCCCACGGGCATGCCCGTGTCGGCGCCCAGGCCCACGGGCAGGGACAGGCCCGGCAGGCCGCTCAGGTTCAGGGATATGGTGAAAATGTCCGTCAGGTACATCTGCAGGGGATCCGCGGTGTTCTCACCGATGGCGAACGCCGTGGTCGGGCAGGCCGGACCGCAGAGCAGATCGCAACTCTGCAGGGCGTCCAGGAAATCCTGGCGGATGAGACGGCGCACCTGGGCCGCCTTCCTGTAGTAGGCGTCGTAGTAGCCGGCCGAGAGCACGTAGGTGCCGAGCATGATGCGGCGCATGACCTCCTCGCCGAAGCCCTCGCACCGCGAACGGGTGTACATGGTGGCCAGATCCGAGGACTTGCTGCTGCGATGCCCGTAGCGCACCCCGTCGAAGCGGGCCAGGTTGGAGCTCGCCTCGGCCATGGCCAGGATGTAGTAGGTGGCGATGGCGTACTCGGTGTGCGGCAGGGATACCGGCACGATCTCGGCGCCCAGGGACGCGGCCAGGTCGATGGCGGCGCGGCAGGCCGCGTCGACTTCGGAAGAAAGGCCCTCGCCCCAATACTGTTCGGGGAGCCCCAGGCGCAGCCCTTTCAGGGACCCGTCCGTGCCCAGGCCCGCAAGGTAGTCCGGCACCGGCGCGTTCACGCTGGTGGAATCCTTGGGGTCATGGCCCGCGATGACCTGCAGGATCTCGGCCGCGTCGGCCACCGTGCGGGTCATGGGGCCGGCCTGGTCGAGGGAGGACCCGTAGGCGATGAGCCCGCGTCGCGACACGCGGCCATAGCTGGGCTTGAGACCGACGATGCCGCAGAAGCTGGCCGGCTGGCGGATGGAGCCGCCGGTGTCCGTGCCGATGGAGGCGAAGCACTGTCCGGCCGCCACGCTGGCCGCCGAACCGCCGCTTGAGCCGCCCGGCACCCGCCCCGTGTTCCAGGGATTCTTGGTGAGCTTGTAGGCGGAATTCTCCGTGGACGAGCCCATGGCGAACTCGTCCATGTTGGTCTTGCCCAGGATGATGGCGCCGGCCTCCCTGAGCCGCGACACGCAGTGCGCCTCATAGACCGGCACGAAATTCTCCAGGATGCGGGAACCGCAGGTGGTGGGCATGCCCATGGTGGCCAGGACATCCTTGATGGTGATGGGCACGCCCCACAGGGGCCTGGAAGCGTCAGGGCCGGCCGCATCCATGGCGCGGGCCTGGTCCAGGGCGGCTTCCCCGGCCACGTGCAGCAGCGCATCGATGGCCGGTTCGGTCGCGGCGATGCGCTCCAGGCAAGCGGTAGTGGCGGCCTCGGCGCTGACGTCACCAGCGCGCAGACGGTCGCGGATGCCGGTCAGGGAAAGATCGAAAAGCTGTGACATGAACATTCCTCTCAAAACTGATGAATGACGCCCAGGATCACACGATGCGCGGGACGATGAAGTATTGGCCGTCGGTTTCCGGAGCGTTCCTGAGAATCTCCGAGCGGGGGAATTCCTTGGTGACCTCGTCGGCGCGCAGGGCTCCCGGTTGATCCACGGGCGTGTACATGGGCTCGACTTCGGCCGTGTCGAGCTCGTTGAGCTTGTCCATGTACCCGAGGATGTCATCCATCTGGGCCCCCAGTGTGGCCGCCTGCCCGGGGGTGATCTCCAACCGGGCGAGGGTGGCGATGGCCAGGGCCTTTTCAGGGCTTATTTTCATTGGTTGGCCTCTTTCTTTTTCTTGGCTTCAAGTTGCGCGCGGCGTTCCTCGCGACGGACCTGCCGCGACTCGCGGGCCTGTCGCATCTTTTCGACATCGGCCTGAACCATGCCGGAGCGGGTGGGCTGAAACAGGAACAGGTCCTGGGTGACCCGGCCCGTGTCCCAATGCATGGGCGCCAGGGACCAGGGCATGCGGGTCGAGGCTTCGGCCAGGGCCTGATTGAAGGCTTCGGTGGAACTCTGCCCGCCTCCCACCAGCGCGGAAAACCGCACGAAATCATAACCGAGGGCTGCCCACAGGTCCGCCTCCTCGCCACCGCCCTCCTGCATGCCGCGCTTCAGGTTCTGGGCGCTCTGGGAGGACAGTTCCGGGCTCCATGCACCGGGAAAGACCGTCAGGTCGTAATACTGGGACTCCAGGTTGATCTCGCTCAGGCCCTGGCTCCAGAGCTGCGGCCCGAGGAAAATGAGTCTCGTCTCTTCATAGTAGTGGAAGAGCGGGGCCAGCTGCTGCACCCGGAAGAGGGAGTCGGGCAGAAAAACCGCCTGGTACGGCGGTTCGGGATTCAGGGCGTCCTTGGCTCCGCTGGCTCCCAGGATCGCGGCCACGGCCTTGCTCCAGCCAGGGGGGTTCTCGATATCGTAGCCCCGGACCACGGCCACGTGGGCGCCGAGAATTCTGGCCTGCTCCTGGAAAACTTCCGTCATGGCCGTACCGAAGCGGTCCTGGGGATGCAGAATGGCGTAGGACGTGACTCCGAGCTGTTCGCACCATCGGATGAGCGCCCGGGTCTGGTCGGCCGGGCTGCTGAAGAACCGCCAGGCCTCGACGCCCTCATCCTCGACACTGGGCATGAACGTCAGAAACCTGGCCGTGCGGTGCAACCCCGACAGCCGGATTTTTTCCCAGATTTCCTTGCGCAGGGGACCGCCGACGATGGGCACTCCCCCAACGGCCTTCAGCTCGTCGAGAAACGTGGGCGACTCCGTGTTGATGAGCTTTATGGCCGGCGCGGCGGTCTGCGCCCGGCTCTCGCGCCAGGCCGTGTCCGCGCCCTTGGCGATCTTCCAGCCGACCTGGGAATAGGGGCCCGACAAGGGCAACAGGAGCACCAGACTCTGCCTGACCACGCCCAGCTCCTGCTCCAGGGTGCGCAGGTTGCCGGCGAAAAAGTCACGGTTGGCCAAGCCCCCGGTGCGCACGATGGCCGAAAGGCTCGGCCAGACCGTAGCCCAGTTGCCGCGGTCGCGGGCCAGCAGTTTCATGCTCTGGGCCCATACCACCATGGACCAGGGATAGGCGTTGGGGTCCGCGCCCAGGGCGCTGTCCAGAATTTTTTGCAGTTCCTCGGTCGTCAGGGATTCGGCCCGCGCCAGGGCGGTCGATTCCAGGCCGGCCCGGGCCGCATCGTCCGGCGCGGCCTTGTAGACCAGGCCCAGGGCGTCGAAGGCCAGGCCATACTCCGGGATGTTCCAGAAATGATCGACCAGTTCCATGCCCGCCGTCTCCCGCGTGGTCCAGTCCAGATCCGTGCGGCCGACCATGTCGATGAGGTAGGCGGAATACGCGTCCTTGCCCTTACGGGCCAGCAGGAGCTGCGAATAGGCCTGGTTCCAGTCCCAGGAGCCGGTGGCGTTCTTGCTCTCGGCCTGCCAGGCCTGCAGGTTCTTCTCGGCCAGGTCGTATTCGCCAAGCTGCACTGCGCTGCCCACAGCCTTGCGCCAGGCCTCTTCCCGTCCGGGATCGCCGGGCCTGGTCGTCTCCAGATGCCTGGTGTACTTTTCCAGGGCCTTTTGCGGGTCTTCCGCCCGGTACCCTGGCAGGGCGGATGCCGGAGCGGACGCTCCGCCGGAACGGATGATCTTCTTGGGCGCGCAGGAAGACAGGGCAAGGACGGCGACACAAAGGGCACAGAGAAGGAAAGAGCCGAATTTCATATGGTAAGGGGCGGAGGCCGGCCCGGGGTGAAGGTTTTCGGTGCGTAAAAAAAAGCCTGGCCCCGTCAAGGGCCAGGCGCGAAGTATAGGGACCGGCAATTTGCCGTGTCAAGCCAATGCTTGCCGAAGCAGCCTACTTCACTTCCGTGTAGTCGGCGTCCACGACATCGTCGTCATCCTTCTTGGGTCCGGCCTCGCTCTGGGCCCCGTGGCCCCCGGCCTGCGCGCCGGCGTCGGTCTTCTGGGCATAGAGCTTCTCGGCCAGCTTGTGCGAGGCCTGAGCCAGTTCGTCCATGGACTTCTGAATGGCTTCGGCGTCGTCGCTCTGCATGACCTTCTTCAGGGCCTCGGCCTTGGTCTCGATCTCGGACTTCAGGGCCGCGTCGATGTTCTCTCCGAGGTCGCGGATGGACTTCTCGGTGGTGTAGATGAGCGTGTCGGCGCTGTTGCGGACTTCGATGAGCTTCTGCTTCTTCTTGTCCTCTTCGGCGTGGGACTCGGCTTCCTTGACCAGGCGCTCGATGTCCGCGTCGCTCAGGCCGCTCGAAGCCGTGATGCGGATGGACTGCTCCTTGCCCGTGCCCAGATCCTTGGCCGAGACGTTGACGATGCCGTTGGCGTCGATGTCGAAGGTGACCTCGACCTGCGGCACGCCGCGGGGAGCAGCCGGGATGCCGGTCAGTTCAAAGCGGCCCAGGGTCATGTTGTCCGAGCACATCGGGCGTTCGCCCTGCAACACGTGGATGGACACGGACGGCTGGTTGTCGGCGGCCGTGGTGAAGGTGTTGCTCTTGCGTGTCGGGATGGTCGTGTTGCGGTCGATGAGCTTGGTGAACACGCCGCCCAGGGTCTCGATGCCCAGGGACAGCGGAGTCACGTCGAGCAGCAGCACGTCCTTCACGTCGCCGGCCAGGATGCCGCCCTGGATGGCCGCGCCCATGGCCACGACCTCGTCGGGGTTCACGCTGCGGTTGGGCTCCTTGCCGAAGAATTCGCCGACCTTCTTCTGCACCAGCGGCATGCGGGTCATGCCGCCGACGAGGATGACCTCGTTGATGTCGGCGGCCTTGAGACCGGCGTCGGCCAGGGCCTTGCGGCAGGGCTCGATGGTGCGGGCCACGAGGTGTTCGCACAGGGATTCGAGCTTGGCCCGGGACAGCTTCATGGTCATATGCTTGGGCCCGTTCTGGTCGGCCGTGATGAAGGGAAGGTTGATGTCCGTCTCCATGGAGGTGGACAGGTCCTTCTTGGCCTTCTCGGCGGCTTCCTTGAGGCGCTGCAGGGCCATCTTGTCCTTGGACAGGTCGATGCCGTTCTCCTTCTTGAACTCGCTCACCAGGAAATTGATGATCTCGTGGTCGAAGTCCTCGCCGCCGAGGAACGTGTCACCGTTGGTGGCGCGCACTTCGACGACATTGTCGCCCACCTCGAGGATGGAAATGTCGAAGGTGCCGCCGCCGAGGTCGAACACGGCGATCTTCTCGTTGGCCTTCTTGTCGGAACCGTAGGCCAGGGACGCGGCGGTGGGCTCGTTGATGATGCGCTTGACGTCGAGACCGGCGATGCGGCCGGCGTCCTTGGTGGCCTGGCGCTGGGAGTCGTTGAAGTAGGCCGGCACGGTGATGACGGCTTCGGTCACGGTTTCGCCCAGGTAGGTCTCGGCGTCCTTCTTCAGGCGCTGCAGGATGAGCGCGGAAATCTCGGCCGGGCTGTACTTCTTGTCGCCAATCTGCACGTACGCGTCATTGTTGGCGCCGGCGACGATCTTGTAGGGGCTCTTGCTGATCCAATCCCTGAGCTTGGGATCGTCGATCTGACGGCCCATGAGACGCTTGACCGCGAAGACGGTCTTGTCGGAGTTGGTCACGGCCTGGCGCTTGGCGATCTCGCCCACGAGCCGGTCCTGATCGGTGAACGCGACGATGGACGGCGTTGTCCTGCCGCCCTCGGGATTGGTGATGCACTTTGCGTCCTTGCCTTCCATGACGTAGACGCAGCTGTTGGTGGTACCCAGATCTATTCCGATAATCTTGCCCATTGTTGTCTCCTCTCGCTGAAATTCAAAATCGTGTAAAAATCGGGCACAAATTAAAGCCTGAAAACTGCTTGTAAAGGGCAAGCCGGCATTTTTTTGCAAAAAAAAGCGGTCCCGCACTGCCGCGGGACCGCTGCGAGACTATTCGGGGGTGCCGTCAGGCGCGGGGAAGAGGCGGCCGAAAACGGCCGGCCCCATGCGGTAGAGGTGTGGGGAACCGGCCACACGGACAAGGAAGCCGTCGCCATCGGGCGCCCCTTCCAGCACCGTGGCGCCCGAAGCGGTCACGACTTCCAGCCGGTGGGACGGAAAGGCTTCGCCCGGATTCGCGGGATAGACGGCTTCGGTGACCGGCACCCGCTCGAGCACACCCAGAATCTCTTCCATCTGCCTTTGGGCCAGGCCCTTGCCCGCGGTCTGGCGGAAGTCCCACTCCGGCGCAGCAGTGGCGTTCGCGGAATCCGACCCGGCCGACGGCTGGCGGGACAGGACTGCGTCGATGCCGGGTGCATGCAGCCGGAGCTCGCGCACGTCGCTTCCGGACACGGACAGGAGCGTCCCGTCGATCCAGAACTGCGGGGAAAGGGTCGGCCCATAGGCCCCGAGCTGCCCGACGATGGCGCCGGGCACGACGGACACGTCGGGGCTCCCCGCCTCGCGGACGAAGACATGGCGGAAATCGCCCTTGCCGAACAGCAGGCGGACCCGCTCCTTGCCGCCCTCCCACAGAATCAGACTCATGGCCTGCTCATCGAGCAGTTCGTAATCCCCCAGCACCGCCGGGTCGCTGGAGCGGTGCTCGCCCCGCAGCTCCACCAGCGCGGTCAGCATGCGCTCGATGCTGGACGCGTTGGCTGGCGCTCCGCCCAGGGCCGGAAGGACCCATCGCCCGTCCCGCTTTTCAAGGCGCACGGTGGAATTGTCGGGCCTGGTCAGGTCCACGGCGTCGACGGTTGCCACGAGCCCGGGCGGAACGAAGCTGCGCAGGGATTCGGAAGTGAGCATGTCCGCACCCTCGCGGGAGGCCCTGAGATGCCAGAGCCCCCCGGCAAGGACAGCCAGAACCAGGGTCAGGACGAGGAGTTTGCGTGTATTCATTGTGCGCTCCTGAAGTTCCGCTCGAACAGGGCCCGGCGACGGCGGCGCCCCCAGGCGCGGCTGGCGGCCAGCCCGGCGATGCCCAGTCCCGGCAGGCAGTAGGTCATGAATTTCCAGAAGGACGCCGACTCGGGCGTGACATCGAGAATATAGCGCGGCACGAGTTTCTTGCCGCGGATCTGGATCAGGTCCCGGCCGTGAGCCATGGAGTCCACGGCGTTCACGACCAGCTCGACATTGTTCTGCAGCAGGTCGTCGCCGAACATCACGGCGTCGCCGATGATCAGAAGCTCGCCGGGCGCCCGGGTTTGATCGAGGTTTTTTTCCGAGGTGGCGTTCTCGCTCCCGGGCCAGGCCGGGGCCGGCTCCGTTTCGGACGGGAACTGCCCTGTCAGCCGGATCACGGCCGGATGGGACCCAAGCCCCGTGGCCGGAGGCGTGATATCCTGCTGCGACAGCCCGGTACGGACGTCGGCCAGCCAGGAAGCCGGGCTCGAAGAAGCGAGCACCGTCGCGTTCAGCCCGTTTTTGGCCAGGACGCCGCTGTCCGGGGTCAGGGCCGCCCCCCAGAGGTAGAAGAGGTTCTCCAGGCGTGCGGTCAACGGGTCGTCCCGGTTCATGTTGTCCTTGGACAGCATGATGTGGATGGGGAGCTTGAGGCTCATGCCGCCCCCGAACATCTGGTCCAACCGGCTGCGGGACACCTGGATGGCCATGTTCTGGGAGTCCATGAGGACCTTGTCCTCCACGGTCACGCCCAGCCCTTTGAGCCAGTCCTCAAGGCCGCTTTGCACCGGCATGCGCTGCACGGAGATGCTCCCCCGGGCCATGTCGTAGTTCCACTGGCTGGTCTGCAGGGCCAGGATGGTCTTGCGCCCGGCGGCCACGGCCGATCGCAGTTCCCACGCCTGGCGTTCGTTCAGGTTTGCCGGGCCCAGGACCAGGATCACATCGGCATCCGCCGGCAGCGGGCTCTTGGGCGTGAGCTGCACGGGCCGGACCTGGTACTTTTCCTGCTCCAGCACCTGCTGCAACAGTCCGAAACCCTCTCCGCCGACCACGGCCACGACCGGCGCCCTGTCCAGGGTCATGCGATACACGGTGGAGACGATCATGTATTCCAGCTCGCTCAGTGAATCCGGGACGATGCGCGGGATGATCTCCTCGGGCTTGTCCTTGTACGCGACGCCCAGGGACGAATAGATCAGGTTGCTGACCGATCCGGTCTGGCGCATGGCCGAAACCGAGAACGGCTCGACGCCCTTCTCCAGCATCCTCTTCTCCAGGGGGTCGCTCTTTTCCTCCGGCGCGGCGAAGGGGTCGGCGCTGACGACATTGGCCGCGCGCATGTGCACCCTCTTGAAGGAGAGCATGCCACCGCTGGCCAGGCGCAGTTCCTCCAGGCGATCCATGACGTCGCGCTCCAGGGTCTTGATCTCCGTGGGCATGTCTTCGGCCGGAGTGACGTAGTAGGTGATCTGCACCGGGACCTTGAGGCCGGAGAGAATACGTCTGGACGCGTCGCTCACGGTGTGGATCTTCCCTTCCGTCCAGTCGAACCGGGCCAGGCTCGCGTCTCCCACCAGGGCGTTGAAGACCAGCCCGATGCCCAGGCAGAGACCTGCGCAGGCGGCGAACAGGGCGGCAAAGCCCCTGCGCCCGCGGCCCTCGACAAACATGCCGTTCAAAAAGAGGAACAACCCCGTCCAGATCAGAAAATATGCCAGATCAGCCACTTCCACCACGCCGCGGGTAAAGACCGCGTAATGCCCGGTCACCCCCAACAGTTCACGCAGGGTCGAACCCAGGCCGCCGATCCAGGCATCCAGGGCCGAAGCCGCAAAGTCCGTCCCCAGCAGGAAGAGGGCGAAGCAGGCCAGCAGGCTCAGCACAAACGCCACGATCTGGTCCCTGGCGAAACCCGAAACGAGCTGGCCCAGAGCCAGAAAGAAACCACCGAGAAGAACCGCCCCGAGATAGGAGGCGGCCATCTGGCCGAAGTCCGGAGCTCCCAGGACCGCGACCATGACGGGCAGCAGCATGGTTGAAGCCAGGGCCAGGAGCAGAAAACAGAGGCCGGCCGCGTACTTGCCCAGCACCAGGGCCATGGGGCTCATGGGGAAGGTCAGAAGCATCTCCACGGTGTTGCCGGCCCGCTCTTCGGCCCACAGCCGCATGGTCACGGCGGGCACGAAGACGCAGAAGATCAGGGGCAGCACGCTGAAGAAGCTGCGCAGCTCGGCCACCGGGAAGAGAAAGAACTCGGTGACGTAGAGGCCGCTGGCGATGAGCGTGAAGACGATGAGAAAGATGGCGCCGATGGGCGAGTTGAAATACGCCCCCAGCTCGCGCTTCAGAATGGTCAGAAAGTTTCGCATGATGTTCTCCTCAGGCCGCCTGTTCCGCGTGTGTCAGGGCCAGGAAGGCCTCCTCCAGGGACGTGCCCGGCATGGTCAACTCCCTCAGATGCCAGGACTTGCCGGCGCAGAGCGCGGCGACCTTCTCCATATCCCCGCCCGGGTCCGCAGCCGCGAAACGCACGCGGGTCCAGCCGTCCCCTTCGCGCAGCAGTTCGGCCTGCGCCAGCCCGATCGCATCCAGGGCCGGCCCGATCTCGGCGAACGGCGCCCGGATCTCGGCCATGCCGCGCGTCCTGACGCCGGCCAGCAGGGCCAATTCCTCCAGCGTCCCGCGGGCCCTGACCTCTCCCTGACTGATGATGACCACACGGTCGGCGATGGCCTCGACCTCCTGCAGGATGTGGGTGGAAAAAAGCACGGTCTTGGTCGCGGCCAGCTCTTTGATCAGGTCCCGGATCTCCAGGATCTGGTGCGGGTCGAGACCCGTGGTCGGCTCGTCGAGGATGATGACCTCGGGGTCGTGGACCAGGGCCTGGGCCAGGGCGGTGCGCTGGCGGTACCCCTTGGACAATTCGCCGATGGGCCGGTGAAACATGGGCACAAGCCCGGTCCTGTTCAGGACCCACTCCAGCCGCTCCTTCAGCCGCGCCCCGGAGAGCCCCCGGGCCCGGGCCACGAAATCGAGGTATTCACCTGTCTCCATCTGCAGGTACAGGGGCAGGTTCTCCGGCAGATACCCGATCCTGCGGCGGACCTGCAGCGGCTCCCGGACCGTGTCGAACCCGCAGACCTTGGCCGAGCCGGAGGTGGGGCGCAGATAGGTGGTCAGGATCTTCATGGCGGTGGACTTGCCCGCCCCGTTGGGACCGAGCAGGCCCAGGACCTCGCCCTGACGGACGTCGAATGAGGCATCCGCCAGAGCCGTGACCGGGCCGAACTGCATGCCCAGATGTTGTGCTTCGATCATGACAGCTCCTTGGAATGGTTGATGTTGTGCGGCCGCAACCCCGGGCCGCCTTGGACACGCCTGCGCTAGAACAGAATTTCGCCTGAAATCAAGTGCGAATTTCTGCACAGATGTGCGGGGCCATGTGTGAAAATTGTCCGGGGTTCCGCCCTGGAAAGGCGAAACTCCGCGTTCCCTCCCCGGCGCGTGCAACGACCAGGCCGCACGACAAAAAAAATCCCCCCGCCGGGAAAACCCGGCAGGGGGAGATGGCTGCGGCGGAGACGGTCCCGCCTAGAGCCCTTTCTGCCCCATGAGATGGGCCAGATCCGCCACGCGGCTGGAATAGCCCCATTCGTTGTCGTACCAGATGAGCACCTTGGCCAGGTTGCCGCACTGGACCGTGGTGAAGTCCGCCTCCACCACGCCCGAATGCGGGTCGGCGATGAAATCCGAGGAGACCAGGGCCTCCTCGCTGTAGCCGAGAATGCCCTTGAGTTCGCCCTCGGAAGCCGCCTTGAAGGCCGCCTTGAGCTCCTCGGCGGTCGTGTCGCGCTCAAGCACCGCCACGAAGTCCACCAGGGACACGGCCGGCACGGGCACGCGCACGGAATAGCCGTCGAAGCGGCCGGCCATCTCGGGCAGGACCTTGGCCACGGCCTTGGCCGCGCCGGTGGAGGTCGGGATCATGTTGCAGGCCGCGGCGCGGGCCCGGCGCAGATCCTTGTGCGGCAGGTCCAGGATGCGCTGGTCGTTGGTATAGGCATGGACCGTGGTCAGCACGCCCTTGGCCACGCCGAACTTCTCGTGCATGACCTTGACCGCCGGGGCCAGGCAATTGGTGGTGCAGGAGGCGTTGGACACGATGTGATGTTTGGCCGGGTCGTACTGGCCTTCGTTCACGCCGATGACCACGGTCAGGTCCTCGTCCTTGGAGGGCGCGGTGATGATGACCTTCTTCGCGCCGGCCTCAAGGTGCTGGGCCGCCGTCGGACCGGTGCGGAAGATGCCCGTGGACTCGACCACGATGTCCACCCCGCAGGACCGCCACGGGATGAGCTTGGGGTCGCGCTGGGCAAAGCTCTTGATCTCCCACTCCCCGCCGATCCGGATGGTTTCGGCGTCGGCCGTGACTTCCGGGGCGAAGCGACCGTAGGAGGTGTCATGCCGTAACAGATGTGCGTTGGTCTGCGTGTCGAAAAGGTCATTGATGGCGACGACTTCCAGGGTGTCGCGGTGGCGCTGCCAGACCGTCTTCAGAACCTGGCGGCCGATGCGCCCGAATCCATTGATTCCTATGCGTATTTTTCCCATTTCATCCCCCTAGTCTTCAAAAACCTGGTAGTCGTAGGCGTTGATCAGTTCCATCTGGCGCTTGAGGGTCTGGTGCATGCGCGCGTTCTCGATGGCGATGGCCGAAATGTTGGCGATGGCCTGCAGGAACCCGATGTCCTCCTCCCCGAACTCGCGCCGCTCGCCCGTATAGACCCGCAGCACCCCGATGGGCCGGCTGCCCTCCACGAACATGGGCGCGACCAGCACTGACACGAGCCCTTCCGCCGCGGCCTCCTTGCCGTACTGGAAGCGGGGGTCCGAGCTGGCGTCGGCGATCTGCACCACCTTGCCCGTGAAGGCCTCGCGGTCCAGACCGCTCTTCTCCACGTCAACCACGCCCTTCTTGGCGTAGCGTTCGCTCAACCCGTACGAGGCCGCAGGCTTGAGAATCTTGCCGCTGCGGTCCAAGAGGCGGATGAAGCACCCCTTCACGTCCATGGCGCTCGTGACCTGTTCGGCGATGCGGTTCAAAACCTCGCCCGGATCAAGGCTGGAATTCACCGTCCGGCTTACTTCATAGATAATCTCATAAAGACGTTTTTTGCTCATGGTTTCCTCCGTTCATGTCAAAGGCTTCCCGGATGGGATACACGACAAGGCTGCAAGAGACCAACAGATTTTCGCCTTGGGACAAAAAATACAACTTGAGTGACCAAACAATACAATGCGCGATTCTCCTTGTATTTTCCGCCCCCAAAGGATAGGAGCGCGCAAAAAATCATTCCAAGGAGCATTTTATGGAACGCACTTTCTCCATCATCAAACCCGACGCCGTCGCCCGCAACCTGCAGGGCGAAATCATGGCCATGATCCAAGGCGCCGGCCTGCGCATCGTGGGCATGAAGATGATCCACATGACCAAGGCCCAGGCCGAAGGTTTCTACGCCGTGCACAGGGAACGCCCCTTCTTCGGCAGCCTGACCGACTACATGTGCTCCGGCCCCTGCGTCGTCATGTGCCTGGAAGGCGAAAACGCCGTGCAGAAGTACCGCGACCTGATGGGCGCCACCAACAAGGACAACGCCGCCGAAGGCACCATCCGCAAGAAATACGCGCTGGACATCGAAAAGAACTCCTGCCACGGTTCCGATGGTCAGGATACTGCAGCCGTCGAAATCGCATACTTCTTCAACGCACTGGAACTGGTGGGATAATGAAACGATTCGGGTTCATCGGACTTGGGAACATGGGTGGGGCCATCGCCCGCGGGCTGGCCTCGGGAGGCTCCTTCGAGCTGCACGGCTTCGACCCCAGCGAGGGCATGTGCCGCAAGAACGCCGACATCATGACCATCCACGCGACCGCGCAGGACGTGGCGAAAAATTCCGACTTCGTCCTTCTGGCCGTCAAACCGCAGGTCATGCGCCCCGTGCTGGGCGGACTGGCCGAGTCCCTTGGGCCCGAAACGTGCCTTGTTTCCATCGCAGCCGGGGTGACCGTTGCGCAGCTGTCCGCCTGGTCCGGCCAGACCTGCCCCGTGATCAGGGTCATGCCCAACACCCCGGCCATGGTCGGCAAGGGCGTCTATGCGCTCTGCTTCGACCACGAGCTCGTGACCGAAGACTGCCGCAAGACCGTCCAGGAGACATTCGCATCCATCGGCCAGGCCCACGTCCTGCCCGAGAAGCTCTTCGACGCCTACACCGGTCTCATCGGTTCCGGCCCGGCCTACGTCTACGCATTCATGGAAGGCCTCATCGACGCCGGAGTGACCCTGGGCCTGACCCGATCCCAGGCCACGGGCATGGTCACGGGTCTGGTCGGCGGCTGCGCCCTCATGGCCGAAGCCGACGGGGCGCATCCCACCATGCTCAAGGAAATGGTCACCTCCCCTGGCGGCACGACCATCGCGGGCCTCAATGCCCTGGACGAACACCGGTTCAAATTCGCCCTTTCCCAGGCGGTCCAGGCGGCCGCCCGGCGCAGCAGGGAACTTGCAGACTAGGGCGGCCTCGGGCCGCCTTTTTTCATGGCAGAATCATTCCGCAGCGCACGCATCCTCGCCCGGCCCGTGACCGAAGCCGATGCCCCGGAGATCGCGGGCATCTATGAAGGCAACCGGGAGCTCCTCGTCCTGCTGGACCGGGAGAGCGATCCCCTTGTCCTCACCCGGCGGTTCACGCTCCGGGAAAACCTCCCCCCCAAAGTCCCCTCAACCGGCCTGCACAACCTGATCCTCTGCGATGTCCGCTCCGAAGATCCAATAGGGCTGCTGAGCCTGTGCGTCGGCTACCCGATGAAAAACGTGGCCTACATCGGCGAACTCTTCCTGCATCCGGATCACCAGGGGGCGGGCCTTGGCCGGGAGATCTGCCGGCGGCTGGAGGCGTTGCTGCGCCTCGGGCCCGCGAGATACATCCGGGTCGGCGTGGGACTCAAAAACTGGAATGCGCTGAGATTCTGGATCAGACTGGGATATGCCCAGATCACCGGCATGAGCGGTGACCGTCATTTCACCCCGAAAGGGCATGCGTTTCTCGAACTGCAAAAGAATCTGTGATCACGCCGAATCCGCAACGGGGAAATTCTTGACAGACGATGGGGCCGGAGCTAAAGGCTTTCTCCTCGGGCGATTAACTCAGTGGTGAGAGTGCCATCTTCACACGGTGGAAGTCACAGGTTCAAATCCCGTATCGCCCACCACGACCACAAAACCCTTCCAGGCAAGCCGCCCGGAAGGGTTTTTCGCTTATGGAGCACTCATGCAGGACGATTACGAACTTCTCGACAGCGGCAACGGACAGAAACTCGAACGCTTCGGCTCCGTCATCCTGGCCAGGCCCTGCGCCCAGGCCGTATGGGAACCCAGGCAGCCCGAGCTCTGGGATTCGGCCAGCGCCACTTTCGACCGCAAGGACGGTCTGAACTGGCACGGCCGCGAACGGCTGCCCGAGGAGTGGGCCGTCACGGTACGCGGAGTGCGCATGCGCCTCTCGACGACGGATTTCGGCCATCTGGGCATTTTCCCGGAAACACTGGACCAATGGGAGTGGATCGCCGGCAGGGTGCAGGAAGCCAAAACCGTGCGGGAGCAGGCCCCGCGCTTCCTGAACCTCTTCGCCTATTCCGGCGGCGCGACCCTTGCCGCGGCCCGCGCCGGGGCCGAGTGCTGCCACCTCGACGCATCCAAGGGCATGGTCGAATGGGCCCGGAGCAATGCGGCCCTGAACGGCCTGCAGGATGCGGGCATCCGCTTCATCGTGGACGACGTCAGCGCCTTCCTGAAGCGGGAGGTGCGCCGCGGCCGCAAGTACGACTGCGTGCTGCTGGACCCGCCGTCCTTCGGCCGGGGCAAGCGCGGGGAACTCTACAAGGTCGAGAAGAACGTGCAGGAGACCCTCGACCTGGTCCGCCAGGTGCTGAGCGACACGCCCCTCTTCGTCCTGCTGACCTCCCACACTCCGGGTTTTTCACCCATCGTGCTCCGCAACCTGCTGGAACAGACCTTCGGCCCCGGAACCCTTTCCTGCGGAGAAATGCTCCTGCGGGGAGGCGAGGACGTCCTGGACCTGCCCAGCGGCACATGGGGGCGGTGGGAAGCCTGAAAGCGGGACCTTCGGCACCCTAAAGGGTCCACCACGCAAGCGCGCTGCCGAGAACCGTCAGAATCGAAACGGCCAGCATGGCCGCGCCGACGATGATCCGCCGCATGCGCCGGACGCCTCCGGCGGTCCACGTCACGCCCAGGGGGCCCAGCGGCGGCTTGTCCTTGATCTGGCCGAAATAGCGCGTCGGCCCGCCCATGCTCACGCCTGCCGTGTGGGCCGCGGCGCTCATGGGCCAGCCGGCGTTGGGGCTGTCCATGGTCCGGGCGTCGGCGGCGATGTCCTTCCACGGCGCCGCCAGGCCCGATATCCGCCCCGCGAGCCAGATCAGCAGGGCCGACAGCCGTGCCGGCAGCCAGGCCAGCGCGTCGTCCGCGAGCGCCCCGGCCTTGCCCAGCTTCTCGAAACGTTCCGTGCGGTAGCCCCACATGGAATCGACCGTGCTCACGGCCTTGTAGGCCCACAGGGCGGCGGGGCCCAGCAGGGACAGCCAGAAAAACGGGGCGACGAAGCCGTCGTTGAAATTCTCGGCCAACGTCTCGCCCAGGGCCCGCAGGACCTCTTCCTCGTTCATGTCCTCGGTATCGCGGCTGACCAGGCCCGAGAGGTGCGCGCGGGCCGCGGCCAGGCGCCCGCTCTCGAGCAGGTTCAGCACCGCCTCGGTCTCCCGCAGCAGACATCCCAGGGCCAGGCCCGCGTAACCCAGGTACAGGGCCAGCATCTCGCCCGCCAGGGGAAGGCCCGTAAGCAGGTCCACCAGCCAGGCGCAACCCAGGGCCAGGCCCAGGGTGACCAGTCCTCCGGCCAGAAGGGGACCCAGCCGCGAACCGCGCGCCCGGTTCTCGATGCGGTTCAGGACAAGGCCGATGAGGCGCACGGGATGCGGCCAGTCCCTGGGGTCTCCGAAAAGCAGGTCCAGGGCCACGCAGCCCAACAGAAAAACGAACAGGGAGAGGTTCAAGGGCAGGGCGTAGAGCGCTTCCAGCATGGCGTTTCCTCAAAGGATTATTGCGGCGCGTCCTCGCGCCTGTCCAGTTCCCCGGTCTGGCGATAGGCTTCATAGAGCAGCACGGCCGCCGCGTTGGCCAGGTTGACGCTGCGGACCTGCCCCCAGATGGGCATGCGGACCAGGTGTTTCGCGCCGCTCAGCACCTCGGGGGGCAGCCCCCTGGTTTCCGGCCCGAGAACGATGATGTCGTCCGGCCGGAAGTCGAAACGGTGGTAGGCCGTACCCTGGCGCGCGCTGGTGAAGACCAGCCGTCCCGCATCCCGCCCTTGCAGAAAGGCGTCCCAGGAAGGCCAGACGCGCTTGTCCACGTGGGGCCAGTAATCCAGGCCGGCACGCTTGAGATACCTGTCTTCCAGGCTGAATCCAAGGGGTTCGATGAGGTTCAACCGGGTCGTGGTGGCGGCGCAGAGGCGGGCGATGGTTCCGGTGTTGGGCGGGATCTCGGGTTCGTAAAGGGTAATTTGCATCTTGGATTCTCTTTGCATATTTTCTATGGCTGCGCGGAAGGCACGGCTTCAAGCGCCCCAATCAATTGGCTGTCAATCACGCTTCCGTCAAGAACCGCGAAGAATGGAGAACACATGCATCTGCTCGTCACCGGAGGCTGCGGCTTCATCGGCTCCAATTTCATCCAGCACATGCTCGCCGCGCATGACGGACTGACCATCGTCAACCTCGACAAGCTGACCTACGCCGGCAACCGCCGCAACCTGGCCGAGGTGGAGGAACGGCATCTGGGCACCCGTTACCACTTCGTGCACGGCGACATCTGCGACCAGGAACTCGTGCCGGACCTGCTGACCCGCTTCCCCTTCAGCGCGGTGCTCAATTTCGCGGCCGAATCCCATGTGGACCGCTCCATCAGCGATCCGTTCCCCTTCATCAGCACCAACGTGGTCGGAACCCAGAACCTGCTTGAAGCGGCCCGGCGCGCCGGCATCCCGCGCTTCGTGCACATCTCCACGGACGAAGTCTACGGCACCCTTGGCCCCACCGGGCAGTTCACCGAGGACACGCCCCTGGCCCCGAACTCCCCCTACTCGGCCTCCAAGGCCTCCTCGGACCTGCTGGCCCGGGCGTATTTCCACACCTACGGCATGCCCGTCATCATCACCCGCTGCTCCAACAACTACGGGCCCTACCAGTTCCCCGAAAAGCTGATCCCGCTGGTTTACCTCAAGGCCTCGCGCAACGAGCGCATCCCGGTTTACGGCGACGGCCTGAACGTGCGCGACTGGATCTACGTCCTGGACCACTGCCGGGGCGTCGAAGCCGCGCTGTTCCGGGGCACGCCCGGCGCGGTCTACAACTTCGGCGGCGACGCCGAGCGCACGAACCTCGAAGTGGTGCGCACCATCCTGCGCCTGACGGGCAGAAGCGAAGACCTCATCACCTTCGTCACGGACCGGCCCGGGCACGACAGGCGCTACGCCATGGCCTTCGACCGTTCCACGGCGGACCTGGGCTGGACGCCGCAGGTCTCCTTCGAGGAAGGCATGGCCCGGACCCTGGCCTGGTACGAAGCCAACGGGGCCTGGCTTGACGAAGTGCAGAGCGGCGCCTATCGCCAGTTCATGGATTCATGGTACAAGGCGAGGCAGGCATGAAGAGCGCCGTCATCCTGGGCGGCAAGACCGGGCTCCTGGGGCAGGCCCTGAGCCTGGCCATGACCCGCAATGGCTGGAACGTCCACGCCCTGGGCCGCGAGGACCTCGACATCTTCGACCGCCCTGCCGTGGAAGCCTTTCTCCGCCGGACCGGGGCCGAGGTCCTGTTCAACACCGTGGCCTACACCAAGGTCGACCAGGCCGAGGACGAACCGGCCGAAGCCGCGCGGCTGAACCGCCAGCTCCCGCTGCTCCTGGGGCAGGCGGCACGCACGGCGGGCGTAACCCTGGTGCACTACAGCACGGACTTCGTCTTCAACGGCAAAAAAGCCGCCCCATACACCACCGAGGACCAGCCCGACCCCCGCTCGGTCTACGGCCGGACAAAACTGCAGGGCGAACGCGAACTGCAGGCCCTGGACCTTCCCGGCCTGCTGATCATCCGCACGTCCTGGCTCTTCGGCCCGTGCAGGACGAATTTCGTGACCCGCATCCTCGAACTGGCCGAAAACCGGCCCGAACTGTCCGTGGTCGATGACCAGGTCGGCAGCCCCAGCTACACTCCGGACCTGGCCGCCAACACCCTGGCCCTCTTGGACAAAGGGGCCACAGGCATCTTCCATTTGGCCAACTCCGGCCAGGCCAGTTGGTGCGAACTTGCCGCCGAAGCCGTGCGCGTGGCCGACCGGCACTGCCGGATCAAGCCCATCCACTCCTGCGAATACCCCCAGAAGGCCTGCCGCCCGCCCTATTCGGTGCTGGACCTGTCCAGGTTCACGGCCGTCACGGGCATCACCCCGCGCCCGTGGCTGCAGGCCCTGCGCGAATTCCTCTTTTCCCGGGAAGATTGCCTGTCATGATGCTCGGCAAACGCGAAACCGATGTCCTCGCCGCGGTCATCGAGACCTACGTCGAAACCGCCCTGCCGGTTTCGTCCCAGGCCCTGGCCGCCGGGCACGGACTGGGCCTGAGCCCCGCATCGCTGCGCTCGACCATGGCCGCCCTGACCGAAAAGGGTTTCCTGCACCAGCCGCACACCTCGGCCGGGCGCATCCCCACCGTCCAGGGCTTCCGCTATTACCTGGACCAGGTCTTCAAGCTTTCCCCCCTGTCGCGCCGGGAGCAGTCCAGGCTGCACGAGCACATCCTGCCCGGAGAGGGCGAACTGCCCCAGGTGCTGCGTCGCGCCGCCAGGACCCTCTCCTCCCTGACCCGCCAGGTCTGCGTGGTCATGGCGCCGCGCCAGAACCTGGCGAGATGGCGGCAGATCGATTTCGTCCTGCTTCGGCCGGGCATGATCCTGGCAGTGCTGGTCATGCAGGGCGGGCTGGTCAGCAACCGCATGGTGCAGATGGACGAAAACCTCAACGCCGACGACCTCGTGCGTTACGGCAACTATCTCAACAGCCTCTTCGAGGGCCGCACCACCCAGGAGGTGCGCGGCGAGATCGAACGGCAGCTCCTGAGCGCCCGCAAGACCCTGGACGCCTACCGGCGGGCCTGGGAACTGGCCGCACAGGCCCTGGCCGACGAGGACCTGCCCGAAGTCTTTGTCGGCGGCGCCAGCCATCTCGCGGATCAGCCCGAATTCACGGAACTGGAGACCATCCAGGAACTGCTCCGGCTCATCGAGGAGCGTTCACGCCTGCTGGAACTCCTCGACAAGACCTCGGCGGGCAAGTCCGTTTCCGTCAACCTGGCCGAGGACATGCCGGGCCTCTCCGCCTGCTCCCTGGTGGCCTCGCCCTACAGCGCCTTTTCCAGCACCCAGGGCGCCCTGGCGGTGCTCGGGCCGGTGCGCATGAACTACGCCCGCATCGTGCCCATGGTTGACTTTGCCGCTCAAATACTTAGTCAGTGCCTCAAATCCCGTTCCTAGGGAACTTCGTGAAACGATTACTCAAATATTTCAAGGATCAGGAGTTTTTCATGTCCAAGAAGGAAAGCGAGGGCCCAGTCCCCGAGGAAGTTCTGGCCGAAACGCCCGCCGAAGAAACCCAGGAGCCCACCCTGGAAGAGAAATACGCCCAGGCCCTGGCCGAGGTGGAAGAGCTCAAAAAAGAGAATCTGCGCGTCCTGGCCGACAGCGAGAACTTCAGGAAGCGCCTTACGCGCGAAAAGGACGAATTTTTCAAGTTCGCCACGTCCTCCATCCTGGAGGAGATCATCCCGGTCATGGACAACCTCGACCTGGCCCTGGCCCACGGCAGGCAGGCCGACGCCTGCAAGGACCTGGTCATGGGCGTGGAGATGACCATGAACATCTTCCTCGACACCATGAAGCGCCACGGTCTGGAGCAGATCGCCGCCGTGGACGTGCCCTTCGACCCGGCCCGGCACGAGGCCCTGGGACAGGTCGAACGCGATGACGTGGAAGAGAACACGGTCTGCCAGATGCTGCAGAAGGGATACATGCTCAAGGACAGGTTGTTGCGTCCGGCCAAGGTCATGGTCAGCCGCAAGGCGGGGGCATAGCCGTGGGCGAGAGAGTCGCCGTGCTCGGCGCGAGCCACAAGCCGGAACGCTACTCCAACCAGGCCGTGCGCATGCTCAAGGAGTACGGCCACACGGTCGTTCCGGTAACCCCGGGGCGCAAGGTCATCGAGGACCTGCCCGTGGTTCCGGACCTGGGAAGCATCGAAGGCCGGATCGACACCCTGACCATGTACGTGGGGCCCGAACGCAGCGCCCAGCTTCAGGAGGCCATCCTGGCCCTGAAACCCGGGCGGGTCATCCTCAACCCGGGCACGGAATCCCCGGACCTGGAACAGGCCCTCAGCGATGCAGGCATTCCGTGGCAGCACGCCTGCACCCTGGTCATGCTCAGGACAGGGCAGTTCTAGCCCGTTCCGCCGATGGAGCGCGGGGGGCTGAGCTCCTCGCGCCTCCTGTTCAGATTCCGCCCGGACCCGCCAGGGCCAGACTCCAGGCCCAGAACGTCACCACCGCCCCCCCCGCTCCCGCCAGGACATTGACCCAGGTTTTCCAGCCGTAAACCCCGTGCCAGCCCCCGACCATCAGGCCCAGGGGCAGACCGCAGAGCAGGCCGAAGAGGTGTGCCCCCAGATCCACCCTCTCCTCGCCTGCGCCGAGCATGGCCAGCAGGCTGAACCCGAACCCCATGGCCAGCAGCAGGACCTGCGTGCGCGTTCCGCGCTGCATCCGTCCAGCCCCGCCGGCCAGCACCCCGATGAGGCCGAAGACGCCTGTGGAGGCCCCGATGCTCAGGTGGTCCGGCGCCTGCACCCAGGCGTTCACGGCGTTGCCAAGGCCCCCGGCGAGCAGAAAAAATCCCCAGGTGAGCCCCGAGCCGATGCGCCGGCCCAGGATGGAGGCCAGCACGGCCAGGGCTGCGGCGTTGGCCAGCAAATGCCCGGCGTCGGCGTGGAGAAAGAGGGCCGTCACGCACCTCCACCACTCCCCGCCCAGGATCAGCCCCGCGTCGGCCCGGCCCGCCATGTGCCAAGTCAGGCTGAGGCCGAGCCCCCGGCTGTCGAGCCACATGGTCGCGGCCAGAAAGAGCCCCACGACCAGCAGCGACACCCATGAATTGTCCGGCAGGGGGATGGCCAGGGAGCGCGGCCGGTTCTCCGCCTCGTAGGCCAGAATCTCCTTGACGGCGAGATGCGCCAGGGCCGGGGCCACCAGGAGGCGGCCGGCGTCGGCGCGGTTCAGAAAGCGGCGGCTGGAAAGGACCAGAGACCAGGTCCTGAGGGTGGCCTTGTCGGGGTTGTCCTTGGCGGAACACAGGGCCAGAGTGGGCAGGATGTCGATCACGGCGAGTCGAAGGATACCTGCCCGCGCACAAAGGCCCAGGCCAGCCCGAGATACTCGTGCACGGCCAGGTGGCAGGTCTTGATGTTATCGGCAAAGGGCAGGAAATATTCGGGTCCGCCCTTGTCGCGGTAACAGGCCGGGGCGGGGATGGGTGCGAGGCCCTCGCGCTCGAAGAGCTTCACCGCGCGCAGCATGTGCGAGGCCGTGGTGACCAGGACAAAGGCGTCGGCGCCGATCATTTTCTTGACATGCACGGCCTCGTCATGGGTGTCGAGGGCCTTGTCGGACAGGACGATGCGCCCCGGATCAAAGCCCAGGTCCACGGCGGCCGCGGCCAGGGCCTGGGCGTTGCTCTGCGCGTCAAGGTATTTCCCGCCGGAGAGGACAAGGACCGCGTCGGGAAAACGCCCGGCCACGCGAATGCCTTCGGTCAGGCGGTAGAGGGCGTCCTCGTCCAGTCTGGCGCCGGGAGGCAGGGCTGGGTCGGTCCAGTGCCCGGACCCCAGGACGACCACCCACTTCACGGGTTTGCCGGCCAACTCCCGGCTGGACAGGTCCAACGCGGGGTAGGCGCGCTCCAGGGGCCGGATGAGAGAAGATGAGACGGTGTTGAGGGATATCGCGTACAAAAGGACGGCCCCGATGACAAAGGGGGCCAGGGCTTCCCTGGACCTGCGCAGCAGCGTGTAGGCCAGACCCAGGGCGAAAAGCAGCAGACAGACCGTAAGCGGCATGAAGGCCAGACCCAGGGCCTTCTTCAGGACAAAGCCCAGGGGCACGCTCATCCGCCCTGCCCCATGCGCCGCTGCAGCAGAACCATGTCGGCCAACGCCAGACGGACCATGGCGGCCAGCACCGGGACCACTCGCGGGATGGCGCAGATGTCGTGGCGGCCGCCCACGCGTATGGTCCGCGCGGCGCCGTGGCGGTCCACGGTGCGCTGTTCCTGCGAGATGGACGGAATGGGCTTGACGGCTGCGCGCAGCACGATTTCCTGACCGCTCGATATCCCGGCGAGGACCCCGCCGGCGTTGTTGGAGTCGAAACCAGAGGTCCCCATGGGGTCGTTATTTTGGCTGCCGAGCATCCGTGCGGCCGCGAAACCGGCCCCGATCTCAACGCCCTTGACCGCCCCCACGCTCATGAGGGCCGCGGCGAGCCTGGCGTCGAGCTTGTCGAAAACCGGCTCTCCCAGGCCCGCGGGCACGCCCGTGGCCCGAATCTCGACGACGCCCCCGAGGGTGTCCCCCCGGCCCGCGATCTCCCGGACGCGCTCCTCCCAAAGGGCGACGGCGCCCGCATCGGCCGCGAAAAAGGGGCGCCCGTCCGCTCCGGCCAGATCGGTCCGCTCCGCGGCGATACCGCCAAGCTCCACGGTCCCGGCCAGGACGCGAATGCCCTGCGTGTCCAGGAATGCGCCGGCCACGGCCCCCCCGGCCACCCTCGACACGGTCTCGCGCCCCGAGGACCGCCCGCCGCCGCGGTAATCCCGCACGCCGTACTTGGCCTGGTAGCTCATATCCCCGTGACCGGGGCGAAAGACGTCCTTGATCTCGCCGTAGTCGCGGGAACGCTGATCGGTGTTTTCAACGATGAAGCCGATGGGCGTCCCCGTGGTCCGGCCCTCGAACACGCCCGAAAGGAGCCTCACGCAGTCGGGCTCCCTGCGCGCCGTGACGGCGAGGCCGCCCTGGCCGGGCCTGCGCCTGTCGAGTTCCGTCTGGATGACCGCTTCGTCCAGGACGATGCCCGCAGGGCAGCCGTCCACCACCCCTCCCAGGGCCGGGCCGTGGGATTCGCCGAAAGTCGTCAAACGGAAGATGGTGCCGAAAGTGTTTCCCGCCATATGCTCTCCCGGGGCGTGGCCCCGTCTAATAGTCTTTGCCGCGCTTGCACCAGTCCGCGTATATGTCCCCGAACCGCCCGGCGTCCAGGGAGCTTTGCTCGTACATGCCGGCGGCCCGGCGCTGGCGCATGGCCTCGTAAAGGATGGTCGCCGCGGCCACGGACACGTTCAGGCTCTGCACCATGCCGAACATGGGGATGTACATCTCGTCGGGCACATGGGCCTTGACGTCGGGGTCCATGCCGCGGTGCTCGTTGCCGAGGATGATGGCCGTGGGTTTGGTGAAATCGACGTCCATGATGGGCCGCGCCGTGGGGCTGAAGCCCGTGCCGACGATCTGCATGCCCCTGGCCCGCAGCCCTTCGACCATGGCCCCGGCCTCGCGGTGCCGGGTCAGCTCGACCCACTTCTTGGCCGAGCCCGAGGAGCTGTTGGCCAGGGCGGGAAAGCGCTCCTTGGTATAATAGAGGTGCACGCCGAACACGCCGAAGGCGTCGCAGCTGCGCAGAATGGCGGACACGTTGTGGGGGTCGTGGATGTTGTTGAGGACCAGGGTCAGGTCATGCTGGCGCTTTTCCAGCACGGATTTGAGGCGCTCTTTGCGGCCTTCGGTCAAAAATCTGTCGGGCATGGGTGAATGTGGGTTGAGGTTGACTGGTGAACGCGGGTTCTACCCGGAACGGCCCGCATTGGCAAAGCCGCGCTCAGCGCCTCAGATGGAGCAGGTACTCCTGGTTGCCCTTGGGGCCCTTGATGCCGGCCGCGACCACTCCTAGCGGGGTCAGGCCAAGCTCGTCGCGGGCGAAATCCTGCACCTGGGCCACGGCCTGCAACTGCAGCTCCCCGGAGCGGACCACGCCCTTGACCGCATGTTCGGGGCCCAGTTCGAACTGGGGTTTGACCAGGGCCAGAATCTGCCCGCCCTCCTTGAGGAACTGCATACACGGGGGAAGGATGAGCCGCAGGGAGATGAAGGAGCAGTCGGCCACGACCAGGTCCACCTTCTCGGGCAGCAGGTCGGGTGCGGCATGGCGCAGGTTGACCCGCTCCAGGTTGACCACGCGCGGGTCGGTGACCAGCTTCCAGTGCAACTGGCCGTGCCCGACGTCCACGGCATAGACCCTGGAAGCGCCGAACTGCAGCAGGCAGTCAGTAAAGCCGCCCGTGGAGGCTCCGGCGTCCAGGGCCGTCATGCCGGTCACATCCAGGCCGAAATGTTCCAGTGCCGTGAGCAGCTTGTAGCCGCCCCGGGACACGAAACGCTCGGCCTCCTTGAGTTCCAGGCAGGCCGTGGTGGCAACCTGCTGCCCGGGCTTGGCCACCAGGGTCCTGGCCGCGCCCTGGACCAGGTACACCTGCCCCGCCATGATCAGTCGTTTGGCCTTCTCGCGGCTCTCCGCCAGACCCTGCCCGGCCAGAACCACGTCGGCCCGTTCCACGTTCTTGCCCATCGCGCCTATCCTTGAGGCTGCGACGTCTGCTCGTCGGCCCAGAAGATGAGCCCCAGGCTGTGGGCGTCACGCAGCAGCGCATGGTTGGGCAGGATGCGCACGGTGAAACCGAACTTGCCCGTGGCCATGGGCATGGCCTTGCCGCTGTAGACATACCAGCCGTCCACGGTGCGTTCCACCGGGCTCATGGGATAGGTGGAGCGGCTGGCGAACCCGCCCGTGTGATCCAGGGGGCCGGTGTAGATCTCCACCCTGATGTCCTCGATGCCCAGCCCTTCGACCCGGACCTCGGCGCTGACGCCCAGGCTTTCGCCGACGAACATCTCATGGGCAGTATTGCACTGCACGTTGCGGATGCCGAGGTTTCCCCAGTGCGTGAGGAGGTTCATGCGCCACTCGGCCAGCTCCATGGCCGGACGGTAGCTGTCGGCCGAGAGCTTGCCGTAGCTGATGCTCGACGGCAGATAGGCCCTCTTCGTGTACTCCTCGACCATGCGGTGGCCGTTGAAGACCGGTCCCAGGTATTTGAGGGCCAGTTTCATCTTCTGCACCCAGCGCCGCGGGAAGGAACCCTGCGTGCGGTCATAAAAAAGCGGAATGACGTCCTTTTCCAGAATATTGTAGAGGGTCTGGCTCTCCACGAAGTCCTGGTATTCCACGTCGTCGTATTCCTCGGCGTTGCCGATGGCCCAGCCTACGCTGTTGTCGGCCTTCCAGGCCTCGTCCCACCACCCGTCCAGGGTGCTCAGGTTGAGGATGCCGTTGGCCATGGCCTTCATGCCGCTGGTGCCGCACGCCTCCAGGGGGCGGCGGGGGTTGTTGAGCCACACGTCGCAGCCCTGGACCAGATACCGCGCCACCTGCATGTCGTAGTCCTCGATGAAGACCATGGACGAGCGGCTCTCCTTGGACTGGCAGAGGCTGACGAGCTCCTGGATGATCTTCTTGCCCTCGTTGTCGCGGGGGTGCGCCTTGCCTGCGAAGATGAACTGCACGGGCCGCGCGGGGTCCATGATGAGGCGCTTCAGGCGGTCGTCGTCCTTGAGGAGCAGGTACGCCCGCTTGTAGGAGGCGAAGCGTCGGGCGAAGCCGATGGTCAGAGCCTCGGGGTTCAGGACGTTGTCGGCCACTTCGAGCTCCCAGCTCCGTCCGCCGCGGGACATGATCTGCTGCTGCAGCCTGCGCCGGACGAAGTCCACGAGGCGCTCGCGCAGGCGTTCGTGGGTGCGCCAGAGCTCGATGTCGGGGATGGTCCCGAATTTTTCGCCCACACGCTCGCAGTCCGGATCCTCGCGCCATGACTGGCCGAGAAAGCGGTCGAAAAGCACGGACATTTCCGGGGCCACCCAGGTCGGGAAATGAATGCCGTTGGTGACCCAGCCGATGGGCACGTCCTCTTCCGGGTACTGAGGCCACACCTTGGCCCACATCCTGCGCGAGACCTTGCCGTGCAGGCGGCTGACGCCGTTGTTGAAACGGGACAGGCGCAGGGCCAGGATCGTCATGCAGAAATGTTCGGCGTCGTTGCGCGTGTCCTCCCGGCCCAGGGCCAGGAAGACCTTCCAGGACAGGCCCAGATCCCGCGCGTACTCCTCGAAATATCTGGCCATGAGATCCGGAGGAAAGCGGTCGTTGCCCGCCGGGACGGGGGTGTGAGTGGTGAAGACCGAACTCTGGGCCACCACTTCCAGGGCCGCTTCGAAGGACAGATGCTTGTCGTGCATCAGGGCGCGGATCCGTTCAAGCCCGGCGAAAGCCGAATGCCCCTCGTTCATGTGAATGACCCGCGGCGAGAGTCCCATGGCGCCCAGGGCCTTGACACCGCCGATGCCGAGCAGGAACTCCTGCATGAGCCGCATCTCCAGATCCCCTCCATAGAGCTGGGAGGTCAGCTCCCTGCGCTCGGGGGGGTTGTCGGCGATGTTGGTGTCCATGAGAAAAAGAGGCACGCGGCCCACATCGACACGCCAGATGCAGAAAAAGAGGGGCTTGCCCTGCATGAAAATGCGCACCTTGAGGGGGACTCCGTCGGAGTCGAGCACCGGGGACAGGGGCATCTGTTCGAAATCGTTGGGCTGATAGCGTTCCTGTTGCCAGCCGTCGTGGGTCAGGTACTGGCGGAAGAAGCCGCGCTGGTAGCACAGCCCTATGCCCACCAGCGGGATGTTCAGATCGCTGGCGGATTTGAGGTGGTCACCGGCCAGGACGCCCAGGCCGCCGGAGTACACGGGCAGGCACTGGGCCAGGCCGTACTCGGCGCTGAAATAGGCGACCACGGGTCCGTCCTCCATGGCGTCGAGACCGGTCATGGGGCCGCGCTTGGAGATGTATTTTTCAAAACCCGCCGCAATGGTTGACAGGCGGTCCAGAAAGAATTCATCTTCCGCCAGTTCTTCCAGGGTGCTCTGGGGGAGGTGGTTCAGGAACCAGACAGGGTTGTGCTCGCTTTTTTCCCACAGTTCCCTGTCGATCTGGGCGAAGAACTCCTCGATCTCGTGCTGCCACGAAAAATAGAGGTTGCCGGCCAGCTTCCTGAGCGGCTGAAGCTTCTCCGGAAGCTTGGGAACGACTGTATATACATGCAACGGTTGCATAAGATCCCCCAGTTATAAAATATGTAACGCTTTCCTGCATGCGTCCTGTCTGCTGACTAGCATGCCGAGGAGAAGAAATGAATCCCTGCTCCGGAATTGTCACCGTTGAGGTCAAGGTCCGTTTTTTGTCGGAGACCTGCCCGCCGGAGAAGTTCAATTACGCCACGCCGGGGTCGGCGGGCATTGATCTGCGGGCCTGCATGGCGGAACCCGAGGTCAGCATACCGCCGGGCGGGCGGCACCGTTTCCCCACGGGCATCGCCATGGAATGCACGATGCCGGGTGTGGCCGGTTTTGTCTATTCCCGAAGCGGGCTGGGAACAAAGGAAGGGCTCGTGGTCAGCCAGGGCGTGGGCGTCATCGACCCGGACTATCGCGGCGAGATCCTTGTCAGCCTGTTGAACACTTCGGACCAGACCCGCACCGTGACCCGGGGCCAGCGCATCGCCCAACTGGTGTTCCAGCCCATCGTGCGGGCCGGGATCGTACCTCAGCAATCCCTTACGGACACTGCGCGAGGCGCCGGCGGATTCGGCCATACGGGCACTGTCTGATCTTTCATCCCCAGGAGAACTCAATGAACACAGAAGAAATACAGAAAGGCGAAGCAGCGGCCCTCTGCCGGACATATGCCCGCTATCCCCTGGCCGTCACCCGGGGTCAGGGCACCAAGCTCTTTTCGCCCGAAGGCAAGGTATATACGGACCTGCTGGCCGGCATCGCCGTGTGCAATCTCGGCCACTCCCACCCCGAACTGGTGGATGTCATCTGCACCCAGGCGAAGAAGCTCATTCATGTTTCCAACCTCTTCTATCAGGAGGAGCAGGTCGATCTGGCCCGCAGGCTGCTGGGGACCTCGCACCTCGACCGCGTCTTCTTCTGCAACTCCGGCGCTGAGGCCAACGAGGGCGCCATCAAGCTGGCCCGGCGCTACATGCGCGAAGGCCGGGGCGAAGAGCGCTTCGAGATCATCACCGTCACCGGCTCCTTCCACGGCCGGACCCTGGCCACCCTGACGGCTACGGGCCAGGACAAGATCAAGACCGGCTTCGGCCCCCTGCCCGAAGGGTTCGTGACGGTGCCTTTCGGCGACCTCGCGGCCATGGAGGCGGCCATGAACGACCGGACCGCCGCCGTGCTGATCGAAATGATCCAGGGCGAAGGCGGGGTCAAACCCCTTCCCGTGGAATACGCCCGCGGCCTGGCCGCCCTGTGCGCCGAACGCGGGATTCTGCTCATGATCGACGAAATCCAGACGGGAGTTGCCCGCACAGGAAAATTCTGGGCCCACCAGCATCTTGGCCTGAAGCCCGATGTCGTCACCGTGGCCAAGGGTCTGGCCGGAGGCCTGCCCATGGGCGCGGTCATGTGCACCGAGGAGGTCTCCAAGGGGTTTCCCCCCGGCAGCCACGGCACGACCTTCGGCGGCAACGCCCTCATCTCCGCCGTGGCGTCAAAGGTCATCGACATCATCGAACGCGACGACCTCTGCGGCCGGGCGGCCGCTCTGGGCGAACACCTGCGCGGCAGGCTGGAGGCCCTCAAGGCCGAATTCCCGGAACATATCGCCGAGGTGCGGGTGCACGGCCTCATGGTCGGCATCGAACTGACGCATCCCGGGGCCGAGGTCTGGAAGGCGCTGCTGGAACAGGGCTTCGTCCTCAACCTGACCCAGGACACGGTCCTGCGCCTGCTGCCGCCGCTGGTCATCACCGAAGAGGAACTGGACGCCTTCACGGGGGCTTTGAAATCCGTCCTGGCCCGGACGAAAATATAGACACCCGGGGGCCTCAGGCCCCCTTTTTCCGCCCGCAACCGAACGGCCCTCCGTTCTCAGGTCATACACATGCCGAACAAACTTGCCCGCCTTACCATGTCCTTTGCCCCGGAACACGAAGACCTCGTCGCAGGCCTCCTCTACCTGCAGACCCCCTGGGGCTGGCAGGACGACGGCCTGCGGGACGGGTTGCGCCGCCTGACCGTGCATTTCGACCGGCCGGAGCAATCCGCCGAAACCGAGGCCGCCCTGCTGGCCTCCTGCCCCGGCATCGCCCTGGAAAGGGCGTCCGTGGACAACGCCGACTGGAACAGCGCGTGGAAGAAATACTTCACGCCCATCCCCATCGGGTCGCGCTTCGTGGTCCTGCCCTCCTGGCTCAAAGACGAGCCGCAAGACGCCGAGCCCATCGTCATCGAGCCCAAGATGGCCTTCGGGACGGGACACCACCAGACCACGGCCCTGTGTCTTGGCGCACTGGACCGGCTGGCCTCCGAAGGCGCGCTTGCCGCCGGCCAATCCTTTCTGGACCTGGGCACGGGTTCGGGCATCCTGGGCATCGCCGCCGTCAAGCTGGGCCTGACTGGCCAGGGACTCGACATCGACCCCGTGGCCGTGGACAACGCCCGCGAGAACGCGGCCCTGAACGGTGTGGAGGATGCCCTTGCGCTTGGAACAGGCAGCATCGACTCCATCCCGCAGGACCGGCGCTTCGACTGCATCCTGGCCAACATCCTGGCCAACCCGCTCATCGACATGGCTGAGGACATCACCCTGCGCCTGGGCCGCCCCGGAGTGCTCATCCTTTCCGGCATACTGCGCGAACAGGCCGACCGGGTTGCAGCGGCCTACGTGGAACAGGGACTGCCCGCCCCGGACATCTCCTTCTCGGGCGAATGGGCCCTGCTCGTCTTCCGGACATGAAGCGCCGGGATCTCCTGCTCGCATACTACGGGGCCATGGCCGAAGCCCTAGGCCCCAGCAGGTGGTGGCCGGGCGAGACGCCCTTCGAAATAGCCCTGGGCGCGATCCTGACCCAGAACACGGCCTGGACCAACGTCGAGAAAGCCATCGCCAACCTGCGCACGGCCGGCCTGCTCGACGCCAAGGCCCTGCAGCTCCAGCCCGCGGCAAAACTCGAAGAACTCATCCGGCCGGCCGGCTTCTTCCGGGTCAAGGCGGTCCGGATACGGCATTTCCTGAACTTCCTGGACGAAGCCTGCGGCCTGGACCTGGAACGCCTGCGCAACGAGGACACCCGGTCCCTGCGGGATGCCCTCCTGCGGGTCCAGGGCATCGGCCCCGAAACTGCCGACTCGATCCTGCTCTACGCACTCGGGCATCCCACATTTGTCGTGGACGCCTACACACGCCGCATTTTCAACCGGCACATGCTGGTCCATGAGGACATCGGCTACGAGGAGCTCCGGGAATTCTTCATGGACGCCCTGCCCACGGATACGGCCCTCTTCAACGAATACCACGCCCTCATCGTTCTCACAGGCAAAAACTGGTGCGCCAAGAAGGCGGGAAAATGCACAACCTGCCCCCTGGCCCGCTTTCTGGAGAGTGCCGCCCCTTGACCTGGGTTGGAAAAAGCATCATCGCAGACCCATGAATCGGCCGACATCCCGCCCCCTGCCGCACTTTTGCGCGATCCTGCTCCTCATCCTCTGCGGATTTTCCCTGCTCGCTTCCCCGTGCCGGGCGTCCCTGGAAGAGGAGATGTCCGCCAAGAACAAGCAGCTGTCCGAACGGAAGAAGGCCATCCAGAGCCTGACGGAAAAGGAACGCAGTCTGCACAAGGACCTGGCCAGACTGGAAGACTCGTTCAAGGACGCGGCCGCGACCCTGGAACGCCTGCAGACCGAACTGGCCGCCCTCAAGAAGGAACAGGCCGAAGGGGCGCGGCGCCTGACCGCCCTGCTGGCCGAACGCGAGAAGACCACCCAGCGCCTGGCGGAGCTGATGCAGACCCTTTGGCCCATCTATCTCAAGGCCAAGGAGGAGGGGTTCGCATCCACCGACGAATGGGCCGAGGCCAACCGCAGAGGGGAGTGGCTGACGGCCCTCTACCGCGAGGCACAGACCCTGCGCGAGGAAATCGAGCGACAGAGCCAGATCGTCGCGGACCAGCAATCGACCCTCGACCAGAACGCGGAGAACGCCGCGGCCCAGGTGGAGAAGATCAAAGCCTCCCGGGCCGAGCTGGAAAAACGCAAGAACCGCTTTGAATCCCAGCTCGCCGAGGTGCGGACCAAGAAGAAGGAGAGCGAAAAGGAGATCCAGAACCTCATGGGCTCCATCGCCAACCTCCGCCACAAGATCAGCCTGCAGTCCGAGAAGAAAATCTCAAAGCTCCAGGGCAAGCTGGAATGGCCGGCCAAGGGCAAGACAGTGGTCCGTTTCAACCCGGACGGCAACCCGGCCAGCAACGGCATCGGAATGGCGCTGCCGGCCGGAACCCCCGTGCGCAGCATGTCCTGGGGCAAAGTCGTGCACAACGACCAGCTGCGCGGCTTCGGCCAGGTGGTCATCGTCTTCCACGGAGACGACTACTATTCCCTCTACGCCTTCCTCTCGGAGGCGCCCCTCCCGGTCGGGCGCGAAGTGGAGAAGGGCCAGCAGATCGGAGTCTGCGGCTTCTATCCGGCCGCCAAGGGTGAGGGATTGTATTTCGAATTGCGTTTTAAGCAGAAAGTCATTAATCCCTTGAAATGGTTACAATCGGGGTGAGCCAATGACTCCCGGCCATCGCGCCGGACAACAGGAATGCCGTACCGCCCCGTGACTCAAACATTTTCTCGCCAATCCCTCAGGGAGGACATCATGCGTTTCAGCCATATACTTGGCACGATGATTCTTCTGGCCGCCCTTTGCGGCACCGCCTCATCCAGCCAGGCCCGCGACACGGACCACTACCAGGCCCTGAAACAGTTCAGCCAGGTTCTGGACCTGATCGAAAAGAACTACGTTCAGGAGGTCAACCGCACGGACCTCATCCATGGCGCCATCGAAGGCATGCTCAATTCCATCGATCCGCACTCCACGTTCATCGACCTCGACAAGTTCAAGATGATGCAGGAAGAGTTCCAGGGCGAATTCGGCGGGATCGGCATCCAGATCGGAGTCCGCGACAAGCGCCTGACCGTCATCGCACCCATCGAGGACACCCCCGCGGACAAGGCGGGCCTGAAAGCCGGCGACATCATCATCGAAATCGACGGGGTGTCGGCCCTGGATATCTCCCTTGAAGAAGCCGTTTCCAAGATCCGCGGACCCAAGGGGAAGGCCGTGGTCCTGACCATCCTGCACAAGGACTCCCAGGCTCCGGAGAAAGTCACCATCGTGCGCGGCACGATTCCGCTCATCAGCGTCAAGGTCAAGGAACTCGAACCCGGCTACCTGCATGTGCGGGTGACCGACTTCAAGGCCAACACCACCGAAGACCTGCACCGCAAGCTCGGCGAATACACGGCGAACACGGAACTCAAAGGCATCGTCCTGGACCTGCGCAACAACCCCGGCGGACTTCTGAACCAGGCCATCTCCGTGACGGACACGTTCCTGCGCGACGGGCTCATCGTCTACACCCAGGGCCGCGACCCCAAAAGTAGAAAGGACGAGATGGCCACGAAGCAGTCCACGGACGTGACCTGCCCCGTGGTTGTCCTGATCAATTCCGGCTCGGCTTCGGCCTCGGAAATCGTCGCCGGGGCGCTGCAGGACCGCAAGCGGGCCATCCTGGTGGGCGAGAGGACCTTCGGCAAAGGCTCCGTGCAGACCATCATGCCCCTGTCCGACGGCTCCGCGGTGAAGCTGACCATCGCCCTCTACTACACACCAAGTGGCAGATCCATCCAGGCCTCGGGCATCGATCCCGACCTTGAGCTGCCTTTCGTGCCTGCGGTCGAGAACACCGAAGACGGCACCGAATTCCGTGAATCCAGCCTTTCCAAGCACTTGGATAACCCCAATGGGGCGACTCTGGCCGGGTCCATGGAGAACGAAGTCAAGGACGCCCTGGCCAAGGACAATCAACTGCGCATCGGTCTGAGCATGGTCAAATCCCTGCCGCGGTTCATGCAGCTCACCAACTGATCTTCATTTCCTGACCGGGGCGGCCAAGGCCGCCCCGGGTCTCCCGTACCACGATGCCCCCCAAAAAAAGAAAAGGGAAAAAGAAGGCTTCCTCCAGTTCGCCCAAGTTTTCCCTGTTCAAGACACTGCTCTGGACCTGCGTCATCCTGCTGACCGGACTCAGCCTTTTCGTGGCCATGCACCTGCCCCTGCGCACTCCGGCGACCAGGCATGACTCGCCGCCCGTGACGCGCACGACTCCGGCCCCGAAACCCGGGCAAACCGCCGGCGCGAACCGGCCAGTTCCGGACCATGGCGAGACGCCGCAAGCCACTTCAGCCCAGCCCAAGGCCCAGGCATATGAAGTCACGGTCGACGACTTCGAGGACAGGGTCCGCAATGTGGACATGGCCATCCTGCAGGCCCTGGCAACCCAGGGCGCGTCCCAGAACATTCTGCGCCACAAGGCCGTGGAGGCGCGCGTCCACAACGGGCAGGAGTTCTTCTACCAGAACCTGACCGTCTCCCTGGGTCAGGACATCTTCGACTTTCTGGCCCAACTCAAACTGAACCTGGCCGAACTGGAACCCGGAGCCGTGCTGGCCACGGTTGAAGGAAACCCCCGGGACCTGGAAATCTCCATCCTCGGCGAGCCCACCCACCATCTCTTCATCCCGCTCCGGCTGACTCCGGAGCCCCCAGAGCCGGTCGTCAGTGCGCCCAGGCTCGTCATCGTCATCGATGACCTCGGGGAGAGCATGACCACCGCCAGGCGCCTGGCCGCCCTGCCCTTCAAGGTCAGCTTCTCGGTCCTGCCGCACAACTCCAAGGCGCGACAGGTAGCCGATCTGGCCCGCCGGGAGGGCCTGGAGCTGCTCCTGCACCTGCCCTGCGAACCCGACGGCTACCCCAAGACAGCCAACTCGGGCCCCGGGACCTTGCGCGTGAACATGTCCGAGGCGGTGCTGGAACAGACCCTGGCAGACAACCTGTCCCGCCTCCCTGAAGTCGACGGGGTCAACAACCACATGGGCTCGCGTCTGACGCAAAATGCAAAAGCCATGACTGTGGTGCTCGCCCACCTGAAAGGAAGGGGCAAATTCTTTCTGGACAGCCTGACCACGCCCAAGAGTTGCGTCCGCCAGGTGAGCAAAAACCTTGGCATGCGATACTACAGACGCCACATCTTCCTGGACAATTCCGCCACTGAGCATGCCATCCTGCTGCAACTCAGGAAAGCCGAAGCCCTGGCGAAGCGCACGGGCGTCGCGGTTGCCATAGGGCACCCTTATCCCGAGACGCTGTCAGCCCTTGAAGCCTGGGCCAGGACACGCGACATGGATGTGACCATCTGCAAGATACAAGATATTTGACAAATTCGAGCTTTTTCTCCACATACAGTATGTTGTAGATAGAGACATACTGACGCAGCCGCAGGAGACAACTCATGGAGTCGCAGACCGCATCCTCGTGCATACAGGTTCTTCTCGAAATTTCACGCGGGGCTTCGCATCGCGCCAGCATCCAGAAAACATTGAGCGACGTCTGCTCTCATGTTGACGCCTATTTTTCCCCCCGGCATCTGGCCGCGTTGCTGGTGGAGCCTGAGACCGGGGACCTCACGTTCAGCCACGTCCTCGGCGACAAGGCGGAGCTGCTCATCGGCAAGAAGCTGCGCAAGGGCAAGGGCATTGCAGGATGGGTCGTGGACGCCAGCGAACCGCTGCTCATCGAAGATACGGCGCAAGACCCGCGCTTCCAGTCCCTGTTCCTGACGGCCAAGACAAAGGGCAGCAAGAGCTTCATGGCCGCCCCCCTCAGAAGCGGCGACGCGATCTACGGAGTCCTCGAACTGATCGACACGAAGAGCGGCGCTCCCTTCAGCCTTCAGAACATGAAGGACCTTTCGGCCATGGCCGACATCGCTTCGCTGGCCATGGAACGGGCGTACTACTTTCAGGCCATGAAACGCATGGCCGAGACCGACCTGCTGACCGGACTGGCCAACAAGCGCACGTTCGACCGCCACATGGAACGTGAGATTGAGATCTGCAAGCGCTACGGGCTGCCATCGAGCGTCGTGCTGCTGAAGCTCGAAAACCTGCGCAAGTTGAACGAGGAGCACGGCACGATGACCATGGACAGGGTGCTGCAGCTCCTGGCCTCAGTGCTGGTGGACGAGGTCCGCAAGGTCGACGTGCCCTGCCGCATCAATTCGGACACCCTCGCGGTGATCATGCCCAACACGGTCAAACTCGCGGCAGTGGATGTCAGCAACCGCCTGGCAGCCAAAATTTCGCAGCAGTCCGCCGCCCGGCAGCTGCCTTTTTTCTCCGTGCACCAGGAAGTCATCACCGCCACCCAAGATGATGTCGCCCCCATACTTGGCCTCTGCGAGTCATGCCGCAGCGACACCCAGAATTACCGCAAATTCCGGGACGTGGCGTCGAATCTGTTCCAGATGTTCAGCGAGGAGAAGCAGGCCATGGAGCGCCGCCAGTACTACCGCAAGGAAGTGCAACTGGCCGGCGGCTTCAAGAATCCCGAAACCGGGGAGTCAGGAGATTTTCTCATCGAAAACCTGTCGTTGAACGGCCTCGGCTTCACGACGCTGCTGAACCATCGTCTGGCACGGAATGCAATCATCAAGGTCACGTTCCGCCTGGATGACTCCCGGCGTACGGAAATCTCCCGCACGGTCCGCATCAGGTACATCAACGATCGCTACGTCGGCTGCCAGTTCACGGACCTGAAAAGCTACGACAGCGATCTGGGCTTCTACCTGATGCGCTGAACCGCATCCCCTGCCAACCCCTTTCCTGCCGGCCGCATTTGCGGCCTTTTTTTTCCATTTGCCCGCCGGCACGATGTTGACAGCCGGGAGGGAAAACTTAAAAGAAACCCTATTAATAATATAGGAGGCATCTATGTTTACTCTCCAACCGGCGGCCAAGGAGCAGCTGGACGAGCATTTCAACGGCAAGGACAAGGAACCCATCCGCATATATCTGGCTTCAGGTTGTGGCGGGCCGAGGCTTGGACTGGCCCTGGACGAGCAGAAAGGCGGGGATCAGGTCTTCGAAATCGACGGTTACTCCTTCTTGATGGAAGAGGCGCTCTTTGAGCAGGCCAAGCCTGTCACGGTTCTCTTCGACCAGAACATGGGCTTCACCGTGGAGTCGAGCATGGTCTTCCCCGAAGGCGGGGGCGGATGCTCTTCTTGCGGCTGCGGCGGCAGCTGCGGCTAGACACGATACGAGTTACAGAGACAAACCAGGGCTGCTTCGGCGGCCCTTTCCACTTTCAAGACCGCCCGTGTTCCGGTAGGGCCTCCCCATGCACATCACCCCACGCATCCATATCGAAGACGACGACATCCGGTTCGAATACATCCGCTCCTGCGGGCCCGGGGGCCAGAATGTGAACAAGGTGGCCACGGCCGTACGCCTGCGCGTACACATGGATGCCATTGCCGGACTGGACGAGGACGGGCGGGCCCGCCTCGCTGTCCTGGCCGGAAAGCGTCTCACCTCCGACGGCGAACTGATACTGCGCTCCGATGCGCACCGCACCCAGGAGGCCAACCGCACGGCCGCCCTGACGCGACTGGCGCACATCGTGGCCCAGGCCGCCATCCGCCCCAAAACCCGCAAGCCGACCCGCCCCACTCGCGCGTCCAAGGAAAGACGCCTCGACGCCAAGGCCAGGCAGTCCCGCCTCAAGGCCCAGCGGCGCGGCGCCGAGGACTAGCCGGCCTCGCCGAAATCCTCGCTGCGCCGGCAGCGCAGATTCTCGGCCCCGAGCCGGGCCTGCACATAGAGGCCCAGAGCCCTCACGGCCCGGTCCGCATCCCGGAACACAGGCATGCCCCGCTCGCGCAGCATGGCCGCGAAGGGGTTGTACATCTCCCCGCCGTCGACCACGGCCACCAGGGGCTTGGGGCTCTGCCGGGCGATGGCGCTGATGCGTTCGGCGATATTCTGGCTCAGGTCCATGGCCAGGGAGGACATGGACGGCGTAAGCGGGATCATGCCGATGACGGCCAGGTCCACCCCCGGGTCCGCGGCCAGGGCCTCCACCACTTCCACGAACAACGCATCCGTTGCCGCAGGGTTGATATCCAGCGGATTCTTGACCTCCACCAGCCTGTCCAGCCCGCACGCGGCCAGGGCCCGTCCCAGGCGCTCCCGCGTGGCCGGCCCGAATGCGGCCATGCGCAACTCGAAATCATCGGCGCTGATGTTGTCGGCCATGCCCACGGCTTCGTAGCCGGCCGTGGACACGGCGGCCATGCGGTTGCCGGCAATGGTCTTGCCGTGAAGCCCCTTGGCCAGCATGCACAGCTCCGTGAACTGGTTGAAGGAACGCGCGACCATGGCCCCGGCCTGGGTCAGGCACGCTTCGCAGACCGTGTAATCCCCGGCCAGGGAGGCCGTGTGGCTGGAGGTCGCGGTCTTGCCTTCGGGCGTCCGCCCGGCCTTGTAAAAGACGATCTCCTTGCCGGCCAGCACGGCCTGGCGCACGGCGCGCGTGAAGTGCACGCCGTCGAGGTCGTTGAAGCCCTCGCAATAGATGCCGACGACGTCCATGTCCGGGTGGTCCTTGAAGTAGGCCATGAGGTCGCCCAGGGTCAGGTCGTTTTGGTTGCCGATGGAGATGAGATAGGCCGGATCCAGCTCGGGCGCGCGGCTCATGCGCGTGGCCATGAAGGCTCCGGACTGGCTGATGAAGGCCGAGTTGCGGCGGTAGTCGCCACGGGCCTTGGGCAGCTTCTCCTCAGGGATGAACCAGGTGTCGTAGCGTCCCGGATGGGAGATGACGCCCATGGAGTTGCCCCCCAGGAACACGGGGCCGTCGCCGCGCCTGTGCCCTTCGTCGATGCGCGCCATGATGCGCATGGCCAGCTCCCTGCTGTCGGGTGTCTCACCCAGCCCGCCGGGGATGAGCAGCACGGAGGAAGCCTTGCCCGTCTCCATGACCTCCTCGATGAGTGCCGGAACGTTTTCGGCGGACACGGCCACGACGAAGAGGTCCACGGGTTCGGTCAGGGCGGCCAGGCTCGGCGCGCACCCGACGCCGTCCACCTCGCCGGCCGTGGGATGGATGACCGTGATGTTCTCCGCCGGAAAGCCGTGGGCCAGCACGTTGCGCAGAATGACCCGCCCGAAGTTCTGCCGCGAGGTGGACACGCCGATGATCCCGATGCGCGCCGGATGGAGCAGGGTGTGAATCCGCCCCACGGGCCGCGGGGCCTTGAATGCTGCAGGGCTTGGCGAAAAGCGGCACATGCCGTCCAGGGGCACCATCATGAAGTCCTGGAAGGCGAAGGGGTTGATCTCCAGCTCCTCGATGACGAACGGCGCGTCCTCGCGCGTGGGCGAGAAGAAGTTCCCGACCTGGATGAAGGCGGAGAAGCACTCGATGAGCTGCTCGTCGGAGACCACGCGCCTGCGGCCCCGCGTCTTTCCGGTCAGGACCTTGTAGGACACGGTCCGGCGGAAGAGCTCGAAAAAGGATTCGCCGTCGTTGAGTTCCGTCGAAGCCGAGACGATGCTGCGGTTCTTCCTGAAATTTTCCGCCAGCAGCTCCGTGTCGGTGCCTCCGACGCCGGCAGTGAGGATCATGCCGAACTCGCGGGTGGCGCGCAGGCCGACGATGAGCTCGTTGCCGAAGGTGTCCGAGTCCGGGGGCAGAAACTGGACCATGAGCACACCACGGATGTCCTGGGAGATGGCTGAAACCAGGGCGTCGCCGGCCAGGCCGCGGTAGCGGTCGGGAGCGTGGCCGGGACGGCGCTCGATGCGGTCGGCGTAATTCTCGGCCACTTCGTACATCATCCGGCGCCACGTGGAGCGTATCCTGTCGGGGTGCTTGGGGACGATCCGGACTCCGCCCACGTCGCTCTTGTGCACGATATAGGGGGAGACGATCTTGAGCACGACCTTGTCTCCGGGCAGGGCCAGCAGTTCTTCGTCCGGGGGGCGGGTGCCGGCCTTGAGCAGGATGTTGCGCGGCGGCGTCTCGGAGCCCAGATTGCGCAGCAGGTCATAGACCTCGTGCTCGAACAGAAACCGCCGGTTCTCGCCGGCGGCGCCCTGAAAGAGCAGGGTCATGGCCGGAAAATCGATGTGGGTTGCGACCTTGAAGGCTGGCATTGCGTCTCCTGTTGGCGGGATTCGGGATACGCCCGGAATTTTCGGGCCATGCCGACGTTTACAAAGGACGGATGGAAGATGCAAACCCTCGGACGGCGCTCTTTTGCCGAGGCACCGTTCCGCATATGGACATTTCCTCAAAACGATGCAAGCTGACGCCCATGAACGCCAAAACGAGGCTCTTCGCCTACTCCATCCCCTGGAACCTGGCCCTGCTCACCGCAGGCAGCTTCCTGTTCGCCATGGGCGTCAAGTCCGTGGCCGTACCTCACGGTTTCCTGACCGGAGGCGTGTCGGGCATCGCGCTGCTGCTCTACTACTTCACCCACAACCTGACGCCCGGCCTGTGGCTGCTGCTCCTCAACATCCCCATCGCCGTGGTCGGATGGATCATGGTCAGCCGGCGCTTCGTGCTCTACACCGCGTACGGGATGTTCTCCATCACGTTCTGGATGGAAGTCATCTCCTTCACCCTGCCGGTGCACGACCAACTCCTGGCCGCCATCACCGCCGGCGCCCTGGCCGGCGCCGGCGCCGGCATCAGCCTGCGGTCCCTGGGCTCCTCCGGCGGTCTGGACATCATCGGCATCATCCTGCACCAGCGCTTCGGCTTCCGCATCGGCCAGATCAGCTTCCTCTTCAACGCGACGCTCTTCACGGCCAGCTTCGCGCTGATGGAGACGGACATCGTCCTGTACTCCCTCATCGTCGTGTTCGTGACCGGCCAGATCATGGACTACGTGCTGAGCATGTTCAACCAGCGCAAGCTCGTTTTCATCATTTCCGAGCACGCCCAGGACATCGCCGACCACATCATGAAGGAGGCCAACCGTGGCGTGACGCTGCTGGAAGGCCGCGGAGGCTACACGGGCCTGCCCAAGCAGGTGGTCATGACCGTGGTCAACAACGTGCAGCAGAAGAAACTCGAAGAAATGATCTTTACTATCGACCCCGAAGCGTTCGTCATTTTCGAGAACACCTTCAACGTCATCGGCAAGGGCTTTTCGCGACGCAAGGTCTACTGAACATGATCACGCGAGGCAGCCAGCCGCAACCGCGAACCGGGATTCGTGCATGAAGCGTCGTACCGGCACATGGCGGTGGTGCGTCTGCGTGGCGCTGAGTCTCTCCGTCTTCTCCGGATGCGCGGGCAAGCCCGTGCCGGCGACGCCGGCCGTTCCCGTCCCTGTCCAGACCGAGATCCCGGCCCAGCCCGAGCCGGCGCCCGAGGTCGCCCTCGACGTCCCGCAACGGGTTGGGCTGGCGGTCCCCCTCTCGGACACCCCCCTGCTGGAAATGACGGAACTGGTCGTCCTGCATGAACGCGCCCTGGAGCGCTTCTATGCCCCGTGGAGCCAGAAGAAGGCGTCACTGCCGCCAGACGAGGCGTTCTGGGGCACGGCCGCCTACGGGACCAAACAGGGCTACGCCGAAAACCTGCGACCCTACCCCCGGGAACGCTGGGAACGGCTCGTGGCCCTGCAGGACATGGGGGCCTATCCGTCCATGGCCGCCCCGGCCATCGTCACCCGCAACACGGCCTTGCGCGTCCTGCCGTCCAACCGGCCGTTCTTCCTGGACCCGTCCCTGCCGGGCGAAGGTTTCCCCTTCGATTATTTCCAGAACACCGCCATCTGGCTGGGCACCCCCGTCTTCGTCTCGCACGCTTCCCGGGACCGCGCGTGGCTCTATGTCGAGACGGCCTTCTCGTCGGGCTGGATTCGCCGCGAAGACGTCGCCATGGCAGACGAAGCGTTCCGCAGCCAGTACCGCAGACGCGCCATGGTTGCGCTCCGCAGCGACGACACCCCCCTGATGGACGCGCAAAGGTTCCTGGGCCAGGCCCACATAGGGGCCATCTTCCCGTTGCACTCACGCCGGGGCCCCGAACTCGCGGTCATGGTCCCGCTTCGCGACTCCGACGGCATGGCGCGCACGGGGCTGGCCACCCTGAGTCCCCTGCAGGCTGCGCTCATGCCCCTGCCCCTGACCTCGCGGAGTGTGGCCGGGCTGGCGGACGCCATGGCCGGCCAGCTCTACGGCTGGGGCGGAATGTTCGAAAACCGGGACTGCTCCTCCACCCTGCGCGACCTGTTCCTGCCCTTCGGCATCTGGCTGCCCCGCAATTCCTCACAGCAAGCCCGCCAGGGAGGCACGCTGATCGAACTCGACGGCATGCCGGCCGAGGAAAAACTCCGGACGATCCGCTCCCGCGGCACACCCTTCGTCTCCCTCCTCTGGATGCCGGGGCACATCGGGCTGTACCTGGGCACGAACCACCGTGGCGACCCGCTCATGCTCCACAACATCTGGGGCATACGCACCACGACGCCTGACGGCGGAGAAGGGCGGGCCGTGATCGGCATGCTGGTCATCTCCACCCTGCGGCCCGGCGAAGAGCGTCCCGACGTGAAACAGGGCTCCTTCCTGGACCGGGTGCGCGGGCTGACGATCCTGGGTGCCGGAGTGGCCGTGCTGCCGGATTAACCGACGACTGCCCACAAAGCTGCAGACTCTGCCGTGCCGGCAGTGGAATCGTTAACCCCTTTTTGATACAAGCGGGCAGGGCCGGAAACGAGAAGCGCGGGCGGGAAGCCCCCCTCCTTGTGAAAAAGGGCGCATTATTGCCGGCCATTTTGCATCGGGGAGTTCTGGCGTTAGTGACAAACCACAATATCGACCAACCATCAGCGGAGCCTTGCATTCCGGCTCCGCGCTATTCCCGGGGGGAGGCCATGACGGCAACCAAAACTGTATTTAGTGTCTGCGGCATGTGCACCGTGCGCTGCCCGATCCAGGTGGATGTGCAGGACGGCAAGGCCGTTCGTATCCAGGGAAACGAATTTTCTCCGCTCAAGGGCGGGCTCTGCGCCCGCGGTGCAGCGGGCATCGCCCTGGAACAGGATCCGGAAAAGCCCCAGACGCCCCTCATCCGCACGGGTGAGCGCGGCGAGGGCAAATGGAAGGCCGTTTCCTGGGATGAAGCCCTGGACTACGTAGCCGGCAAGCTCAAAGGCATCATGGCCGAACACGGACCTCGCTCAGTTCTCTGGTCCGACCGCGGCGGCCCATTCCCGGACCTGCACCAGGCCTTCATGCGCGGCATCGGCTCCCCCAACTACTGCAACCACGACGCGTCATGCGCCCGCAACGTGCAGCACGGCGCCCAGTCCGTCATCGGCGTGGGCCGCAAGATGGTGGCCTACGACCTGCGCAACGCCAAGCACATCATCCTCCAGACCCGCAACATCATGGAGGCCATCAATGTCGCCGAGGTCAACGCGACCCTGGACGGCATCGCCGGCGGAGCGAAGCTGACCGTCATCGACATCCGCGGCAACGTCAGCGCGAGCAAGGCCGACAACTTCTTCCTCATCCGCCCCGGCACGGACTACGCATTCAACCTGGGCGTCATTCACGCGCTCATCTTCGACGATCTGTACAACAAGGAATATGTCGAGCAGTTCGTGGACGGCTTCGACCGCCTCAAGGAATTCGTGAAGCCGTACACGCCCGAATGGGCTGCCGCCGAAACCGGTGCTTCGGCCGAGGGCATCAGGGACCTGGCCCGCCAGCTGTCGGAAGCCGCGCCCAGCGTGGTCTGGCACCCAGGCTGGATGGTGGCGCGCTACAACGATTCCTTCCAGGTCTGCCGCACGGCCTACATCATCAACGCCCTGCTCGGGGCCTTCGGCGCCAAGGGCGGGCTGCCCTTCGTCAATTCGTCCAAGGAAGTCGGCCGCAAGGGCCTCAAGAAGCTCGTGGACCTCTTCCCCAAACCCGAAGAAAAACGCGCCGACGGCGTCGGCTGGAAATACCCGCAGTTCGACGGCGGCCCGGGCCTGGTCAATCTCGCCTACGACGCCATCGTCACCGACGAACCCTACCCCGTGAGGGCCTACCTGTGCTTCCGCCACGACCCCCTCATGGCCATGCCCGACCCCGAGGCCCTCAAGAAGAAATGGGAAAAGCTGGACCTCCTGGTAAGCATCACCTTCTCCTGGTCCGACACGGCCTGGCATTCCGACGTGGTCCTGCCCCTGTCCACCTACCTGGCGCGGGAAAGCATCATCGCTGGAAAATCGGGCCTCAAGCCGCAGTTTTTCGTCCGCAAACGCGCCCAGGAGCCGACGTTCGACTCCAAGGCCGACTGGGAAATCATCTGCGGGCTGGCCAAGCGCCTGGGGCTTGACCCTCTGGCCTTCGAGACGATCGAGGACCTTTGGAACTACCAGCTGCAGGACACCGGCGTGACCGTCGAGGACTTCGACGCCAAGGGCTTCGTGGAACTTGCCGACAAGCCGCTCTATCGCCCCATGTCAGAAGTCACCCTGCCCACTCCGTCGGGCAAGATCGAAATGGCCAGCGGGAAGTGGGCCAAAGCCGGCCATGACACCCTGCCGCCGTATGCCTCTCCGGCCAGCCCGCCCAAGGGCATGTTCCGCATCGCCTTCGGCCGCGTCGGCGTGCACACCCAGGGGCACACCGTGAACAACCCCCTCCTGGCCGAGCAGATGCCCGAGAACGTGGCCTGGATCCACACCAGCCGCGCCGCGGAGATGGGCATTGCCGACGGCGACATGGTCGAGGTCTTCTCCGCCAGGGGCGAGAGCGGCAAGATCCGGGCCTTCGTGACGGACTGCATCCACCCCGAAGCCCTGTTCATGGTCCACGGATTCGGGCACAGACTGCCTGTCGAATCCAGGGCCATCGGCAAGGGCGCGGCCGACCAGGAGCTCATGCCCGGCGGCCTGGAGTGCTGGGACAAGGGCGGCGGCTGCCTGTCCATGCAGGAACATTTCGTCGGCGTGCGCAAAATCTAGGGGAGGCAACGATGAGCAACTACAGAATGAAATTGGACAAGAAGCGTTGCATCCACTGCAAAGCCTGTGAGGTGCACTGCAAGGTCAAGAACAACAATCCCGTCGGCATCAAATACGCAGTGCATACCTCCGGCAATCCGGAGCTCAAGGACGGGAAGATCGTCATGAAGGCCTCTTTTCGCAGCTGCTATCACTGCGACGACCCTGCATGTGTTGCAGCCTGTCCGACAGAAGCAATGGTTCGCAGAGAATCCGACGGCCTGGTCTATGTGATCAAAGAACTGTGCATCGGCTGCGAGTCGTGCATCTCGGCCTGTCCGTGGAACATTCCCGTGCTGCATGAAGATGAGAATGTCGTCGGCAAATGCGACTACTGCATGGACAGGCTTGATGCCGGCCTGGAGCCTGCTTGCGTCACAGCATGTACGACGCACGCGTTATGCCTGGAGCGAAAGAAATAGAAATAGGGCTTAAAGAGATCGTTTTTTTAGACGCCCCTGCATTAAATAAATGCAGGGGCGCTTTCTTTTTTTGATACGCCCCTATACCAAATAATTTATTTCCGTCATACGCGATTTAAAATTTTGGCGATTATTGATATTCCGCGTTCACCATGATAAGAGGCACGGCAAGGCTAAAAAGAAATACATTGAATTCACACCGTTCTGGTCGGAGGAAAGCATGAGTCTCAGGTCCAAGTTTGTACTCCCGCTTTTTATCACGGTCGTCGTTATGGGCCTGGCAGGCGGGCTGCTCATCCGCAGCCAGCTCACCGATTTCCAGGCGCAGCTGCTACGCTCCATCGCCGAAGAAAAATCACGTGAAGTGGAGACGGCCATCAACACCCTGGCCCGTCAGGGCCTTGAGAAAGCCGCGCTCTTTTCACGGCGCACGGACGTCATCCAGGCCTTCGAACAGGCCCACCTCGGGAACCTCGAAAACGAAAACGATCCGCTGCTGCAGCGCGCCCGTGAAGACCTCCGCGCCCTTCTGGCCGACGACCTCTCCGGCTTCAAGGACATTTCCGGCAAGGCCATGCAGCTCCATTTCCATCTGCCTCCGGCCCGGAGCCTGGTCCGCCTGTGGAGGGAGAAGCAGACCAAGCGGAACGGGGAATGGGTGGACATCTCCGACGACCTCTCCTCCTTCAGGCAGACCGTCTTGCAGGTCAACGCAGAGGGCAAGCCGTTGCAGGGCGTGGAGGTCGGCAGCGGAGGCTTCGCCATCCGCGGCATCGCCCCCGTCCTGGACGCGGGCGGCAAGCAGCTCGGTTCCGTGGAAACCCTCGAATCCTTCGAATCGGTCATCGCTGGCGCCGCCTCCGGCGCAGGCCAGAGCATGGTCGTGTACATGAACGCCGAAAACCTGTCCGTGGCCACGGCCCTGCAGAACCCCGAGAAAAACCCCGTGGTGGGGGAAAAATTCGTCCTGGTCACCCCCACCGAGGATCGTCGGGTCGAAAACCTCGTGACCCTGGAGTTCCTGCAGCAGGGGCAGCAAGGCACCGCGTACAAACGGTTCGGCGACATGGCTCTGGCGGCCTTCCCCGTCAACGACTACGCCGGCAAGCAGGTCGGAGTGCTCGTCTATGCCTTCGACGCATCCTCCTGGACCGCCGCCATCCGCGACGTGGGCTACTACATTCTGGCCCTCATGGCCCTGGTCCTCGCGGCCGCCGGCCTCATGAGCTCGTATGTCCTCATGCGCCTCGTCATCCGTCCGCTGGCGAGCATGAAGACACGCATCATCGACATCACGGAAGACCGCGCCGACCTGACAGACCGCCTGACAGTGACATCAAAGGACGAAATCGGCGAACTGTGCACATGGTTCAACAAACTCATGGACAAGATCCGCACCATCCTGGACGACGTGGCCCGCAACTCGACCCGCGTTGCCCAGGCCTCCGAGGGCCTGCTGCAACTGGCCGGCGGCCTCAAGAGCTATTCGGAATCCATGACGCACACCTCGGGCGCCGCAGCGACATCCACAGACCAGATGAGCGCCAACATGAACACCGTGGCCGCGGCCATGGAGGAGTTTACCGTCAATATCGGCACAGTGGCCACGAACTCCGAAGAGATGAGCGCCACCATCTCCGAGATCGCCGCCAACACGGGCAAGGCCAAGCAGATGACGACGCAGGCCGTGAGCGCTGCGGACAGGGCCACGGCCCAGGTCGACGAGCTTGGCGCGGCCACCAGGGACATCGGCAAGGTGACCGAATCCATCACCGCCATCTCCTCCCAGACCAACCTCCTGGCGCTGAACGCCACCATCGAAGCGGCCCGCGCCGGCGAAGCCGGGCGTGGCTTCGCCGTCGTCGCCAACGAAATCAAGGAACTGGCGCAACAGACCGCCCGCGAAACCGAGGAAATCCGCAGCCGCATCGACGGCATCCAGCAGGCCACGAGTCAGACGGTCCGGGAGATCGGCCAGATCACGGAGGTCATCGCCGACGTGGACTCCATCGTTGGCACCATCGCCGCCGCCGTGGAAGAGCAATCCGTGACGACGCGGGACATCGCCGAAAACGTCGGGCAGGCCTCCGTGGGCGTAAGGCAGGTCAACGAAACCGTAGCCCACGCCGACGCCCTGGTCCGCGACATCGCCCACGACGTGGGGCAGGTGCAAACCGTTGCCACCGACGTGGCCTCCACGGCCACGGCCGTGCACGACAACGCCCAGAACCTGGCCGGACTGGCCGAGGACCTGGACGCCATGGTCAGCAAGTTCAAGATTTAGAACATTCCGAAACGTCCCTCTGCCTGGCCGCCCCCCTCCGGGGCGGCTTTTTTTAGGTCTTGTCCTTGGCCCCCTATTCCCTTAGTTTCGCGGGAAAACCGAACCTCAACACAGTGGAGCCCCTTGATGTCCGAAGCGCACGTGACCCTGACCCCCCTGGGCGGCCTGGGTGAAATAGGCATGAACTGCATGGCCCTGGAGACCGAGCAGAGCATGATCCTGATCGACTGCGGGCTCATGTTCCCGGACGTCATCCTCTATGGGGTGGACGTGGTCATACCGCGCATGGACTTCATCGTCAGCCGACGGCACAAGCTCAAGGGAATCATCCTGACCCACGGCCACGAGGACCATATCGGGGCCCTGGCCTGGATCGCGCCCTACCTCCACGACACGCCCCTCTACGGGTCGGAGTTCACGCTGCGCCTGGCCATGAAGCGGCTGCAGGAACGCAACCTGGAATCCCACGTGACCCTGCATCCGGTGACGGCGCGCGAACGCGTGGAACTCGACGAGTTCGCCGTAACCTTCATCCCGGTCTGCCACAGCATCATCGAGGGCTTCGGACTGGGCATCGAAACCCCTGTCGGCCGCATCGTGCACACCGGCGACTTCAAGATCGACCGCAATCCCCTGAACGGCCACGCCACGGATCTCGAGGCGTTCTCGGAATTCTCCCGCGACGGCGTGACGCTCCTGCTTTCCGACTCGACCAACGTGGAGCGCGAAGGCTTCTCCCTGACGGAACGCGAGATCAAGGCCAGGCTTGACGAGGTCTTTGCGGAGGCGGAGGGACGCATCCTGGTCACCCTCTTTGCCACGCACATCCAGCGCATGCAGGAAATCTTCGACCTGGCCGCCAAGCACGGCCGCAAGGTCGCCTTTACCGGGCGCAGCCTGGTGGCGAACATCGAAGTGGCCAGGGAGCTCGGGCATCTGCGCTTCAACCGCGAAAATTTCTGCGAAATGGAGGAACTGGCCTACCTCGACGACAGCCGCATCGTCATCCTGCTGACAGGCTCCCAGGGCGAACCTCTCTCGGCGCTGAGCCGCGTGGCCCGCAACGAGCATCGCCAGATCAACATCCACAAGGGCGACACCGTCATCATGTCCTCGCGCTTCATCCCGGGCAACACCCGGGCAATCACGCGGGTCATCAACGACCTCTACCGCCAGGGCGCGAGCGTCCTCTACGAAAAGGTTCAGGCCATCCACGCCTCCGGCCACGCCCATCAGGAAGAGCTGGGCATCATGCTCGACACGGTCCGCCCCAAATTTTTCGTGCCCGTGCACGGCGAATACCGCCATCTCTTCAAGCACGCCGAACTCGCCGTGAACCGGGGCGTCGCGCAGGAACGGGCGCTCATCCTCGAAAACGGACAGCCCCTGACCCTCGCGCCCTCGGGCATCCGACTGGAAGAAGCCATCAACGCCGAATCCATCCTCGTGGACGGCAAGGGCGTCGGCGACGTGGGCCAGAGCGTGCTCAAGGAACGCCAGATCCTGGGCGGCGAAGGCCTGGTGGTCGTGCTCCTGGTCCAGGACGAATTCGGGACCATCGTCTTCGGACCGAGCATCCAGTCCAAGGGCTTCATCTTCGAGCAACATTTCTCGCACATCCTCGAAGACGCCAAGTGCATCATCCTCGACGTGATGGAAGGCAACCCGAACTGCGAAGCCTACAAGCTCGAAGAGCGCATTCGCTCATCCCTGCGCCGCTTTTTCCGCAAGGTCCTCGAGCGGGACCCCATCGTCATCCCACTGGTCGCCAGGGTCTGATTTTTTTCTTGCCAAAGCCGCACCTCTCGCGTACGGACTGCAGTTCTCAATCACTCCACACGCCCGCGCCACTGGTTTGACCCATCCGGGTTCATGCGGGCGGAGGAATAAAACCAAGGAGATCTACCATGCCTTATGTTACCATGAAGCAGATGCTGGAGACCGGCGTCCACTTCGGCCACCAGACCCGTCGCTGGAACCCCAAGATGCGCCCCTTCATTTTCGGCGCTCGCAAGGGCATCCACATCATCGACCTGCAGCAGACCGTGAAGCTGTACCGCAAGGCTCACGACTTCATCGCCGACACCGTCGCCCGCGGCGGCAAGGTCATCTTCGTCGGCACCAAGCGCCAGGCCCAGGACGTGATCAAGGCCGAAGCCGAGCGCTGCGGCATGTTCCACGTCACCAACCGCTGGCTGGGTGGCACCCTGACCAACTACCAGACCATCCGCACGAGCATCGCCCGTCTGAAGAAGCTCGAGGCCATGTTCGAAGACGGCTCCGTGAACCGTTTCCTGAAAAAGGAAATCGTCGGCATGGAGCGCGAGGTCACCAAGCTGAACCTGACCCTCGGCGGCATCAAGGATATGGAAGAGCCCCCGGCGGCGGCCTTCATCATCGACCCGCACCGCGAAGAGATCGCGGTCAAGGAATGCCGCAAGCTGGGCATCCCGATCGTGGCCGTGGTCGACACCAACTGCGACCCTGACCTGATCGACTATATCATCCCGGGCAACGACGACGCCATCCGCGCCATCAAGCTGTTCGCCGGCGCCATGGCCGATGCCTGCGTCGAAGGCGCCGCCAGCGCCAAGGACACCGTCCCCGCGCCCAAGGCCGCCAAGGCTCCGGAAGCTGAAGCCCCGGCCGTCACCGAAGAGACCGTATCCGAAGACACCGACGAAGAGGTATATTAAGATGAGTATCACCGCAGCAATGGTTAAGGACCTGCGCGACCGCACCGGCGCAGGCATGATGGACTGCAAGAAGGCCTTGAGCGAATGCGGTGGCGATGAAGAAAAAGCCATCGCCTGGCTGCGCGAGAAGGGCCTGTCCAAGGCCGCCAAGAAGGCCGGACGCGCCACCTCCGAAGGGCTTGTCACCATCATCGTGGCCGAGGACGGAAAGTCCGCAGCCATGAGCGAACTCAAGTGCGAGACCGACTTCGTGGCCAAGAACGAAGAATTCATCGCCCTGGCCGAAGGCATCGCCAAGCTCGCCCTGGAAAAGAAGACCGGCGACATCGAAGCCCTGCCCGCCGAAGCGACGGACGTGACCAACCTCATCGGCAAGATCGGCGAAAACATGCAGACCGGCCGTCTGGCCTACGTGGCCCTGGCCGGCGACGGCGCCATCGGCAGCTATGTCCACTCCACCAAGAAGCTGGGCGTGCTGGTCGAACTGACCGGTGCGGCCACTCCCGAAATGGCCAAGGACATCGCCATGCAGATCGCGGCCGCCAATCCCCTGTGCGTGAGCCCGGACCAGATTCCCGCCGAAACCCTGGCCCAGGAGAAGGAAATCTACCTGAACCAGGCCAAGGAAGAAGGCAAGCCGGCCCAGATCGCCGAGAAGATCGTCGAAGGCCGCATCCGCAAGTTCTACCAGGAAGTCTGCCTGCGCGAGCAGGCCTTCATCAAGGACGACAAGAAGACCATCAAGGATCTTCTCGGGAAGAACGCAGACATCGCCCGGTTTTACCGGTTCGCGATTGGCGCATAAAAAGAGGGCCGCAAGGCCCTTTTTTTTGGCCTGAACTCTTGCGAAACAGAGCCCGCGCGGTGCCCCACGGCACCTGTTGCGCCGGCCCGGCGAAATGGCTATAGACTTCTTTCGAGAAGGAGGCTGGGCCATCCCGGCCTCCTTTTCGTTCACCGTTTAGCGCGAGGTAATGATACAATGGAGAAACTCCGATACGGCAGAGTCATGCTCAAACTGAGCGGGGAAGCCCTGGCCGGAGAACAGGGATTCGGCATCGAGCCCGCGACCATCCAGTCCATCTGCCGTGAACTGGTCGAGGCCGCCACCCTGGGCGTGCAGCTCAGCCTCGTCATCGGCGGCGGCAACATCTTCAGGGGCGTATCCGTCTCTTCCAAAGGCATGGACCGCGCCTCGGCCGACTACATGGGCATGCTGGCCACGGTCATGAACGCCCTGGCCGTGCAGGACGCCCTGGAGAAACTCGGGGTCACGACCCGCGTCATGACCGCCATCGACATGAAGGAGGTGGCCGAGCCCTACATCCGTCGCCGGGCCATCCGCCACCTGGAGAAGGGCCGCGTGGTCATCTGCGCCGCGGGCACGGGCATCCCCTACTTCACCACCGACACGGCCGCGGCCCTGCGTGCCATGGAACTCAAGTGCGAGGCCATCCTCAAGGCCACCCGGGTCAACGGCGTCTATGACAAGGACCCCGAGAAGCACTCCGACGCGGTCATGTTCTCGCGGCTGACCTACATCGACGTACTGCAGCGCCGTCTCAAGGTCATGGATTCGGCGGCCATTTCCCTGTGCATGGACAACAAGCTCCCCATCGGCGTCTTCAATCTCTTCGTCCCCGGCAACATCAAGCGCGTAGTCATGGGCGAGGAAGTCGGAACCATCGTTCAAGGAGAATGACATGGAAAAGCATATCAAGGATTGCACGAACAGGATGCAGAAGAGCATCGACAGTCTGGAAAAGGATTTCTCACGGCTGCGCACCGGCCGCGCCTCCACGGCCCTCGTGGACAACATCCGCGTCGAATACTACGGCACCCCGACCCCGCTCAATCAGGTCGCCTCGGTATCCATCCCCGACAGCCGCACCATCTCCATCTCCCCCTGGGACCGCAACGCCTTCAACAGCATCGAGAAGGCCATCATGAAATCGGACCTGGGCCTGACGCCCATCAATGACGGCAGGGCCATCCGCATCAACATCCCGCCCCTGACCGAGGAACGCCGCAAGGACCTGGTCAAGATGGCCAAGAAGTACACCGAAGAAGCCAAGGTGGCCATCCGCAACGTGCGCCGCGACGTCAACGACGCCCTGAAGAAGATGCAGACCGCCAAGGAGATCAGCGAGGACGAGTTGCACAAGGCTCAGGACGAAGTGCAGAAGACCACGGACAACTTCGTCAAGAGGACTGAAACGGTCCTGGCCGAAAAAGAAAAGGAAATCATGGAGATCTAGAGCCTGTTCATGCCACCGCTCACTCATCTCGCCATCATCATGGACGGCAACGGCCGCTGGGCCAAGGCCAGAGGGCTGGACCGCAGCGCCGGACACAAGGCCGGCACGGAGACCGCCAAGGAAATCGTCAGGGAATGCCGCAAGCTCGGCATCCCCTACCTGACCCTCTACACCTTCTCCAGGGAGAACTGGTCCCGGCCCAAACAGGAGGTCGGCTTCCTTTTCAACCTGCTCAGGGAGTTCCTGAGCGCGGAGTTGCCGTCTCTGATGGAACAGTCCATCCGCCTGAACGTTCTGGGCGAAGTCGACGAACTGCCCATGGCCACCAGGAAAGTTCTGCGCCATGCCATGGAAAAGACCGCCGGCGGCACAGCCATGAACCTGAACCTGGCCCTCAACTACTCGGGGCGCCACGAAATCCTGCGCGCCTGCCAGACCCTGCTGCGGCGCGGAGTCCAGCCCGAGGAATTGACCGACGAAATGTTCGCTGCGGAACTCTACACGGCAGGCATGCCCGATCCGGACCTCATCCTGCGCACAAGCGGCGAACTCCGGCTCAGCAACTACCTCCTCTATCAGAGCGCCTATAGCGAGCTGTATTTCACCGAAGTGGCCTGGCCGGACTTCCATGCGCCCCTGCTGCATGCCGCCCTGGAGGACTACGCCTCCCGGCATCGCCGTTTCGGAACGACCGGGGACGGAACCGCATGAAAAGCGCTCATCTCAAACGCGTGCTGACCTCCCTCCTCCTGCTCCCGCTGCTCGGGTGGGCCATATTCAGCGGCGACCCGGTCCTCAGTCTGGCCGTGGCGGCCGTGGCCGCTCTCGGACTTCTGGAAGTGTATGCCATGTTCTGGCCGCAGCGGGAAAAAATCGCCTGGAAAGCAGCCGGCACGCTTCTGGCCCTGGGCATCGTCTGGGCGCCCCTGGCCTGGGCCGGCTCGGCCCTGGTTTGCCTGGCCATGCTGGCGGCGGCCCTGGCCTTCCTGGCCTGTCATGACGCAGAGAAATTTCCCGACGCCCTGCGCGACAGCCAGGTCATGCTCTTCGGCCTTCTCTACCTGCCCTTCATCCTGCGGCTGTTTCGCACCATGTCCGCTCCGGAGATAGGGCTTGTGCTGCTGACCACCTTTGCCGCCGACACCGGGGCCTATTATGCCGGCAGCTTCGTGGGCGGGCCCAAAATCTGGCCGTCGGTTAGCCCGAAAAAGACCTGGGCCGGCAGTCTGGGGGGCCTGGCGCTGAGCATCGTCGTATGCACCGCCTTCGGGCTCGCCTTCGGATCGGCCCGCTGGAGCGATTTCGCCCTGCTCGGTGCGGGGCTGAACATTGCCGCCCAGACCGGGGATTTTTTCGAGTCCGCCCTGAAGCGCCGCCGCGGCATCAAGGATTCAGGGTGGGTTCTGCCCGGCCACGGCGGCATCCTGGACCGCATCGACAGCCTGCTTTTCACCCTGCCGCTCTACTGCGGCCTGGCCGCAGTGTTTCCCTTTTTCGCGTAGCGTGACGACATGAAATACATCTCGCCCCTCAGCTCCCCGGTTTTCGGCCGGCCCGGTCCGCGCTCCCTGTCCATCCTGGGCAGCACGGGTTCCATCGGCACGAGCGCTCTCAGGGTCGTGAGCAAGAACCGGCAGTCGCTGATGGTGACGGCCTTGGCCGGGGCCAGGAACATGGAACTTCTGGCGCGCCAGGCCGAAATGTTCCGCCCGAAGTACCTGGGCGTCCTGACCGCGGAAAAAGCCGGAGAGTTGCGCAGCCTGCTCCCCTCCGGTTACGCACCGGAAATCGTTGTCGGCCAGGAAGGCTACACGGCCCTGGCCACCCTGCCCGAAGCGGACCTGATCCTGGCCGCCCAGGTCGGCGCCGCCGGGCTGGTTCCGGCCCTGGCCGCGGCCCGGGCCGGCAAAGTGCTCTGCCTGGCCAACAAGGAAGCCCTTGTCCTGGCCGGCGGCCTTTTCCGCGAAGCCTGCCAGGCCAGCGGTGCAGTGGTCCTGCCCGTGGACTCGGAGCACAACGCCCTCTTCCAGGCCTTCGCAGGCCACGACGGGCGGCAGGCCTCGCGCCTCATCCTGACGGCATCCGGCGGCCCCTTTCGCACGTGGCCCGCAGAACGGATCCGGGCTGTCACCCCTGCCCAGGCCCTGAAACACCCCAACTGGTCCATGGGCGCAAAAATCTCCATCGATTCCGCAACGATGATGAACAAAGGCCTGGAGATCATCGAAGCGGTGCACCTCTATGGCGCGGCCCCGGACGAGGTGGATGTGGTGGTTCATCCCCAGTCCATCGTGCATTCCCTGGTGGAATACGAAGACGGCTCGCAACTGGCCCATCTCGGGATGCCCGACATGGAGATTCCCATCGGCTACTGCCTGGGTTACCCCGACCGGCTTCACATCGGCCTCGAACGTCTGGACCTGGCCAGGGTCGGCACCCTGACCTTCGAAGCCCCCGACCCGGACCGCTTCCCCTGCCTCCGGCTGGCACGAGAGGCCCTTGTTGCCGGGTCCGGGCATCCGGTGGTGCTCAACGCAGCCAACGAGGTCGCGGTGCAGGCCTTTCTTGACGGCCGGATTTCCTTCCCCGGCATCGCGCATCTCATCGAAGAGATGCTCGCCGCGCAGCCCTTGACCTCCACGCAGGGTTTGGAGGACATTCTGGCCCTCGACGCGCAAACACGAACACGGTCCGAAGCGGCCATGGAAAGAGGCGAATGGTGACCAGTATCCTGGCGGTTGTGCTTGTCCTGGGTGGACTGATCTTTTTCCACGAACTCGGGCACTTCACCGTGGCGCGAAGCCTGAAAATGGGCGTTAGCGTCTTTTCCCTGGGCTTCGGAACGCGGCTCTTCGGCATCACCCGGGGCAAAACAGACTACCGCGTCTGCGCCTTCCCCCTGGGCGGTTATGTGCAACTCGTGGGCGAAACCCCGGATGCGGAGCTTCCCGAAGGCTTCATCGCCGAAGAATCCTTTTCCCGGCGGCCACCCTGGCAGCGCATGCTGGTCGTGCTGGCCGGCCCGGTCTTCAACTTCATCCTGGCCTGGTTCATCTTCTGGGGACTGGCCTACAGCCAGGGCGTGCAGGAGATGCTGCCGGTCATCGGACAGGTGACCAACTCCAGCGCGGCCGAAGAGGCCGGGATCATCCCCGGAGACCGCATCGTCGAAATCGACGGCCAATCCATCGAAATCTGGGACGACCTGGTCCGGCGCATCGAGTCCAACCAGGGCAGCCCCATGAAGGTGACCGTGGCCCGCGGCCGCGAACTCATCCCCATCGAGGTCACGCCACGGCTGCAGGAGAAGCGCAATCTCTTCGGTGAAGTCAAGGTCGTGCCCATGTTCGGCATCGCCCCGAGCGGAGAATTCTCCAGCCGCGACCTGGGCCTGCTGGAAGCAGCGGTGCAGGGCGGCCGGCAGATATGGGAAGTCAGCGGGCTCATGATCACCGGCATTGTCAAGCTGGTGGAGCGGGTCATCCCTTGGACGGACATGGGCGGCGTCATCCTCATTTCCGAAATGATCCACCGGGAGGCCCAGAACGGCCTCGTCAACCTCCTGGCGCTGACCGCGCTCATCAGCATCAACCTGGGCATCCTGAACCTGCTGCCCATCCCGGTCCTGGACGGAGGGCACATCCTCTTTTTCTTCCTGGAAACCATCACCGGCCGCCCCTTGCACCCGAAAGTGCAGCAGGCGGCGCTGAAGATCGGCATGATGCTTCTGCTCATGCTCATGATCGTGGCGACCTTCAATGACATCCTCCGCCATTTCCGCTAGGCCCTACCTCGCGCTGAACTGCGCCGAGGAACGCATCCAGGTCGTGCTGGGCACTTCCGAAGGCCTGCTTTTCAGCGAGGAGGTTCTCTGCCCGGGTCAATCCATCCGCCACCTGCCCACGGCCATGGAGCGCGCACTGCGCGTGCATGGCACGGCGGCCGGGGATCTGGCGGGCATCGCCTGCGTGCGCGGACCGGGATCCTTCACGGGGCTGCGCATCGCGCATGCGGCCATGTACGGGCTCTCCCGTCCCTTCGCCATCCCCATGGCGGGGCTGTCATATCTGGAACTGCTGGGCGCGCAGGCCACTCCCTTCACTCAAGGGGAGATCTGGGTGCTGACATACGCCCGCAAGGCCCAGGTCTACATGCAGGGCTTCTCTGCGGGCCAGAACCTGGGCCCCGTCCGTCCCATGCGCGTCACGGAGGCTGCGTCCTTCCTCACCTCCCGGCCCGGCCCCCTCTTCCTGCTGGGCAGCGGCGTGCGCAAGAATCCCGACCTGCAGCGCCTCGCTGGCCACAAACACCTCCCCGCATCACTGGACACGCCCATGCCGGCGGCCCTTCTCGCCGCAGCCTGTGCCGCCGAGTACTCCTGCGATCCCCCCGCGCCGCTGTATCTGCGCAAATCCGACGCGGAAGACAATATCGAAGCCATCGCCCGGACCCGCGGCATCCCCTCGGACGAGGCACGCCGCCATATTCCCGACTTCGAGTGACATCTTGTCCGACATTTCATGTCGGACACATTTCCCCTAAAGAAAATCCGCCTTCTGCCGATTCACTCATCAAGAGCAATGAAGC
>CALMTS010000499.1 GCA_937872685.1 uncultured Desulfomicrobium sp. | reverse complement strand
GACGCAAAACCAAGCACCAAGAGGAATGACATGAGCGTTTCCAAATACGCGACCGAAGAGCCTCCCGAATCCGGCCAGGAACTGGCCGAGCCTCCCTCCCCAGCGACGCACGCATTCCAGGGCCAGGAGCTCGCCTTCTGGACCAGACACAAGAATTTTCTCGCCACCCATTTTCCCGGCGCCACGCAAAAGGACTGGGACAGCTGGCGGTGGCAGCTCAAAAACCGCATCACCTCTCCGCAGCGCATGGCCGCCATGCTGGGCGTCCCCGCGCCCCTGGGCTTTGACCTGGACGGCGCGTTTCCCGCGGCCGTGACGCCGTATTATCTCCTGACGGCGTCGCGCAGCCGGGCCCTGACGCGCTGCATCCTGCCCGACGTGCGGGAAAAGGACATCCGCCCTTTCGAGATGCCCGACCCCCTCGGCGAGGAAGGCCACAGCCCCGTGCCGGGTATCGTACACCGCTACCCTGACCGCGTCCTCTTCCTCGTCACGGAGTTCTGCTCGACCTATTGCCGGTACTGCACCCGCTCCCGCCTGGTGGGCAAAAGCGGCCACCGCTCGGACATGCGCTCCTGGCAGGCGGCCCTGGATTACATCCGCGCCCATCCCGAGGTCCGCGACGTGCTGCTCTCCGGCGGCGACCCCCTGACCCTGCCGGACATGAAAATCGAGTGGCTTCTCTCACAGCTGCGCCGCATCCCCCATGTGGAGATCGTGCGCATCGGCACCAAGGTCCCGGCCGTGCTGCCCCAGCGCATCACCCCGTCCCTGGTGCGCATGCTGCGCCGCTACCATCCGCTGCTCATGAGCCTGCATTTCGCTCACCCCGACGAGATCACCCCCGAGACCGCGGCCGCATGCAACCGCCTGGCCGACGGCGGCATTCCGCTGGGCAGTCAGACCGTGCTCCTGGCCGGCGTGAACGACGATGTGGACACCATGAAACGTCTCGTCCACGGCCTGATCCGCAACCGCGTGCGCCCCTACTACCTGTACCAGTGCGACCCCATCCCGGGTTCGACGCACTTCCGCACGCCCGTGGAGACCGGCCTGTCCATCATCCAGGGCCTGCGCGGGCACACTTCGGGCTACTGCATCCCGACGTATGTCATCGACGCGCCCGGTGGCGGCGGCAAGGTGCCCCTGCAGCCCCAGTACGCCCAGGGCCGTGAAGGCCGGGACTTCATGCTGCGCAACTACGAAGGGCGGGTCTTCCGGTACCCCGACACCGCGGCCGGGCAGGAGGCGTGATGCGCATCGGCATGACGTACGATCTCAAGGACGACTATCTGGCCGCGGGCTTCACGCCCGACGAGGTGGCGGAGCTGGACAGCCCCGTCACCGTGGGGGCCATCGAAAGCGCGCTGGTTTCCCAGGGCCACGCAGTGGACAGGATCGGCAGCGTGGGCAGCCTGGTGAAGGCTTTGGCCGAAGGCCGGCGCTGGGACCTCGTCTTCAACATCGCCGAGGGCATGCACGGCCTGGGCCGCGAGGCGCAGGTTCCGGCGCTGCTCGACGCGTGGGGCATCCCCTACACCTTCTCGGGGCCCGAACTCCTGGCCCTCACCCTGCACAAGGGTTGGACCAACGCCGTGGTCCGCGCCCACGGCGTGCCCACCGCCGACTTCTGGATCGTGAACGCGCTGGAGACCGTGGAGGAGATCGACCTGCCCTTCCCCCTCTTCGTCAAGCCCGCGGCCGAAGGCTCCAGCAAGGGCGTCAGCGCGCGCTCCCTGGTGCGCAACCGCAAGGACCTGCGCGAAATCTGCACCCATGTGCTCGAGACGTACCGTCAGCCCGCCCTGGTCGAAACCTTCCTGCCCGGCCGCGAATTCACCGTGGGCCTGCTCGGCAGCGGGCGGACAAGCCGGGTGCTGGGCGTCATGGAGGTGCTCTCGACCTCCGACGGCGACCAGAGCGCCTATACCTACGCCAACAAGCAGGATTGGCGGGACCGGGTGCGCTATGAAGTGGTCGGCGACGACAAGGCACTGCAGGCCGCCGATGTGGCTCTGGCGGCCTGGCAGGCCCTGGGCTGCCTGGACGCGGGCCGGGTGGACGTGCGCCTCGACGCGCAGGGCCGGGCCCGATTCATCGAGGTCAACCCCCTGGCCGGCCTGAACCCCGAAAGTTCGGACCTGCCCATCCTCTGCCACAAGATCGGCCTGGAATACGACATGCTTATCGCCCAGATCGTCGAATCCGCCGCCCGGCGGGCCAAGGTCCGCGGTTTTGGTGCCGCCGCATGAAGGAACTGACGGTGGCCGTGGTGCGGGAGGAGGTGGCCGATGACGCGGCCGCCGACGCCCTGGACACGGTAGAAATGGCACGGGCGGTCGAGGAGAGCCTGGAGCGGTCCGGCTGGTCGACGGTCCGGATTCTGCTCGGCCTTGACGCGCGCGGTTTCTCGGAAAAGCTGGCCGGGGCCAAGCCGGACCTGGCCTTCAATCTCGTGGAATCCTTCTGCGGCCAGGCCAGCCTGGCCTGCGTGGCCCCGGCCCTGTGCCGCAAGGCCAACGTACCCTTCACCGGGTCCGACGAAGGCGTCCTGGCCGCGGCCGCGGACAAGGCCATGTGCCGGCGCATGATGGAAGCCGCGGCCATTCCCGCACCCGAAGGCACGAGCCTCGCGGAGCTGCGCCGTGGCCTCTATCCCGGACCGGGAACATACATCATCAAATCACGTTTCGAGGACGCGTCCCTGGGCCTGGATGGCGACTGCGTCGTCGAGGCCGGCGACGCACCGGCCCTGCTGCGCGCCATGGAGTCCCTTGCCCCGCGCATGGCCGGGGATTGCGTGGCCGAGCGTTTCGTGCCCGGGCGGGAATTCAACCTCGCATTGTTGGCCGGAGACGACGGCGTCCGCGCACTGCCCCTGGCCGAGATGGTCTTCGACCCCGACATGCCCGGCCCAGCCATCCTGGGATACGCTGCCAAATGGTACGAGGACAGCGCCGATTTCGCGGCATCGACACGCAGCTTCGACCTGCACGATGAAAGCGGACTCACCGCGCGCATGACCCGCATCGGCCTGCGTTGCTGGGAGGTTTTCGGCCTGGCCGGATACGCCCGCATCGATTTCCGGGTCAGCATGTCGGGCCAGGTCTTCGTCATCGACATCAACCCCAACCCGTGCATTGCCCCGGATTCCGGTTTCGTGGCCGCCGCGCGGCAGGCCGGGCTGGACCATGGGGGTGTGGTCCGCGCCATCGTCCTCGATGCGCTGCGCGGGTCGGGCCGCAGGAAGGCGCACCATGCATGAGTGGACGTTCCGGGACCGCGTCGAGGCGCGGGACGCCGGCACCGTGCGCGCCATCGTCGCCTCCACGGGCTTTTTCTCGCCCGAGGAAATCGACGTGGCCGAGGAACTGGTGCGCGACCACCTGCTTCAAGGCCCGGCCAGCGGCTACCTCTTCGTCTTTGCCGATGACCCCGCCGGGGAAACCTTCGGCTACGCCTGCTACGGCCCGGTACCATGCACCGCGCGGACCTTCGACCTCTACTGGATCGCGGTCCGCGCCGAGGCCCGCAGCCGCGGCCTGGGCCGGGCCATCATGGCCGAAGTGGAGCAGCGGCTGCGGGAAACAGGCGGGGGCAAGCTCATCGCCGAGACATCCTCGCGGCCGCAGTACGCCCCGACGCAGGGCTTCTACCGCGCCTGCGGCTTCACGGAGGAGGCCCGCATCCGCGACTACTACGCACCTGGGGAGGACATCCTTTATTTTACCAAGAGCCTCGGGTAGATACCTGGTTGTAGGCGGACAGGCCCAGACCCCGCCGGGCCACCGTTTCCGGCAGCCGTCCGCCATCGACCATCAGCCCCCGGGAAGACCATGAAGAATTTCGCTCTTGCGCTGTGCCTGCTGGCGGCCCTGGCCTGCGCCAGGCCGACCGTCCCGCAGCCCGTCCAGGCCCAAGCGCCCATCCTCCCTCAATTCCAGCAACTGGCCGCCCTGTACGACGAGCTTCAGGGCTTTCGCGACGACCGCCTGTATCTGCGACACGGCTTCACAGCCAACTTCCCGCACGCCGACTGGCTCGAACGCGTGCAGCGCCTGGAAAGCGACCCCCAACTGGCCGAAAGTGCCGACCTGCTGGCAAACTTGGCCATCGCCTACCGCATCCATGGGGCCAAAAGCAGGGTGACGGCTGATTTCGAAACGCGCTTCGACCGGTCCATGCGCCCGGCGGCTCCCCCGGCCCCTGCCACGCCGCTCCTCGCGGCACAGTCCGAAGCCGGCCCCGCCATAGGTACGGGACCCGGGCCGGTAATCGAAACCCAACTGCCGGACGAACCCGAAACGCCCCTTCAGCTGCAACCCGGAGGCCTGCCGGAGGCGCTGCCGCCAGCGCAGGTCCCGGTACAGTCGGAAGCGCAGACGCCGCCCCCGGCGACAACCCAAAATCCGGAACAGACGGAACCCGCATCCCGGGAGCAGTTCAAAACGCAGCCCGTGACGCAGAAGGACGCAGCGATATCCCCTGTCCCGGGACCACAGGTGAAGCCGGAACCCGCCACACAGGCCCCGAAGCAGCCCAAAGCGCACGACCCGCAGATACCACCCGCGCTCCCCGGCCAGGTCCAGGCCCTCTCCCCGGTAACGCCCCCTGCGGCGGACACCGTAGCCCTGATCTTTTCAGGCGACACCCAGGGCGTGCTCTATCCGCAGCCTGGAATCTCCGGTCCGGTGGGCGGCATCGCCAGGAGGGCTCCCGTCATCGAGCATGTACGGGGCGAGGAACAGAGGGCGTTCCTTGTCGACGCGGGAGACGCGTTCACCTCGGGCTTTCCCAGGGCCGACAAAATCAACAAAATCCTTGTGAGGGCCATGAACCGCATGGGCTACGAGGCCATGGGCCTGGGCCGCCATGACCTGGCCATGGGCGAAGTGGCCCTGCGCGAACTGGTCAGCATCGCGTCCTTCCCCATGATCTGCACGAACCTGGAGTTCCGCCAGGGTGTCACGCCCTGGATCAGGGATCATGTTCTGCTGGAACGGGCCGGCGTGCGGGTCGGCGTCATAAGTCTGCTGGCGATGGACACCGGCGCACGCTTCACGGGGGCCGCCGTCATCCCCCCGGACCAGGCTTTGCGCGTCATGTTGCCGAAGCTGAGGGCCAAAACCGACTGCGTCGTGCTCCTGACCCAGATCGACAGTGCGGAAATCTCGGCGCTGCTACAGGCGAATCCCGGCGTCACGGCCGTCATCGGCGACTGCCGGGCCACTTCCATGGACTCGCCCCTCTACGTACCGGCCGTGCCCAAAGGGCTCGGAGTCGGGCTGTTGCGGTTGACGCGTTCCGACAACGGCTACATCCACCCCGTCCAGACCCTGCCCCTTTTGACCGGCGAGAAGGAAGCCCCGGCCCTGGCCCGCATGCTCGAAGATTTAAAAGAGTGAAAAAAACGCTTGCCTTTTCATCCGGCTTTCGGCAGTAACCGTCTTCGCGTTGTGGGGCTGTAGCTCAGCTGGGAGAGCGCTTGAATGGCATTCAAGAGGTC
>CALMTS010000498.1 GCA_937872685.1 uncultured Desulfomicrobium sp. | reverse complement strand
CGACGGACCGGCCCATCACCAGGGAGGCACCGGCCATCCTGGTCTTCCAGGACTACGTGCTCTTCCCGAACATGACGGTCTTCGAAAACGTGGCCTTCGGTCTGCGCGCCCGGCGCCTGCCCCGTGCCGTGACCCGCGAGCGTACCATGGCCATGCTGGGCTATTTCCATCTGGAGGACCGCGCCCGGGCCTATCCGGCCCAGCTCTCCGGGGGGCAGCGGCAGCGCGTGGCCCTGGCCAGGGCCATGGTCGTGGAACCGGCCCTGCTGCTTCTGGACGAGCCCTTCGCCAACCTCGACCGGAACCTCAAGATGGAGACGGCGCTGTTCATCCGCGCCACCCAGCGCGAGTTCTCCACCACCACCGTGAGCGTGACCCACGACCTGGAGGAGGCCCTGGCCATGTCCGACCGCATCGGCATCATGCTGGGCGGAAGGTTGCGCCAGTTCGCCAGCCCCCGCGACGTGTATCTGCGCCCGGCCGACGAGGACACGGCCCGCTTCCTGGGGCCCGTCAACCGCGTGGACTCGGCCGTGGCAGCCCTCCTGGGGCTGCCCGCCGAACCCGCCCTGCTGCGTCCCGAGGCCCTGTGCCTGTCCGCTGCGGACGACGGCCCGGGCCGCATCGAAAACGTGCACTTCGCCGGACACTACATCAGCTACCAGGTTCGCCTCCACGGGGCCATGCTGACCGTGTACAGCCTCGCCCCGGCGGGCGAGCGAGGACAGCGCGTGCGGGTGGGCCTGTGCCCCGCCCACGCGCCGCTGAACGAATCTGCGGCCCCTCAAACACTTTCATCGACAAACGGGAGTTGACATGCTGCGACATATCTTTCTGGCCATGCTCGGGATTCTGGCCCTGGCCGGTGCAGCCCGCGCCGCCGGCGACATCGACGCCATGACCCACGCGGACATGCTGGCCGCGGCCAGGGGCACCGAGGTGCGCTGGCACATGTGGGGGGGCAGCGACCAGATCAACGCCTGGGTGGACGGCTATGTGGCCACGGAAGCGGAAAAGCGCTTCGGCATCACCCTGGTGCGCGTGCCCATGGACGCGGCCGTGTTCGTCAACAAGCTGCTGACCGAAAAGGCCGCCGGCAAGGACACGGGCACCATGGACCTGCTGTGGATCAACGGCGAGAATTTCAGGAACGCCCGCCAGGCCGGACTGCTCTACGGCCCGTTCCTGGACAGGATGCCCAGTTTCAGGGCCTACTACGACCCGGAACAGTCCCGCTACGATTTCGGCTTCCCTGTGGACGGCTTCGAGGCCCCCTACGGCCGCGCCCAGTTCGTGTTCGAATACGACAGCGCCAGAGTCCCGAACCCGCCGCGCAACTACGCCGAACTCAAGGCCTGGATTCTGGCCAACCCCGGCCGCTTCACCTATCCCCAGCCCCCGGATTTCACGGGATCGGCCTTCATCCGCCAGGTCTTCTACGCCACGACCGGCGGGCACGGGCAGTACATGCAGGGGCTGGACACGAAGCTCTATGCCAAAAACGCCCCGGCGGCCTGGACCTGGCTGAACGAAATCAAGCCCGCCCTGTGGCGCGAAGGCCGGACCTACCCCAGAGACGCAGCCGCCCTCGACACCCTCTTCGCCCGGGGCGAGGTCGACATGTGCATGTCCTACCATCCGGCTCACGCGCAGATGAAGATCCTGGAGAAGACCTATCCCGGTACGGTGCGCACCTTCGTCATGGAGGAGGGGACCATCTCCAACACGCACTTCACGGCCGTGCCCTTCAACGCGCCCAACAAGGCCGGGGCCATGGTCGTGGCCGACTTCCTCATGAGCCCCGACGCGCAGCTCTCCAAGTACTTGCCCGCTAACTGGGGCGACCTGCCGGCCCTGGATGTGGCCAGGCTCCCGGCCGAACAGGCCGGTGCCTTCGCCGCCGTGGACCTTGGCGCGGCCACCCTGCCGGCCGGCGTTCTGGCCGGGGCCGCGGTTCCGGAAATCCCCTCGGGCTATCTGGAGCTTCTGGAAAACGATTGGGAAAAACACGTCCTGGACCAGTGACATGGCCAGGCCGCTGCTGCCGCTGCTGCTGCCCTTCGCGGGAATCTTCGCCGCCGGCCTGTGCCTGACCCTGTGCCAGAGCCTGGGGCTTTTCCTGCCCCTGGGCTCCACCGGTCCGACGCCGGAACACTACGCCACGGTCCTGGGGAGCGCCGCCATGCAGCGCTCCTTCCTCTTCACGCTGTACGTGTCCCTGGTCTCGGCCCTGGGCTCCGTCACCCTCGGCACGGGCCTGGGCTACATGGTGTGGAAGCTTCCGGCGCGCCTGCGGCAGACCGCGGTGGTTTACAAGGTCGGCCTCATCCTGCCCCACGTTGCCGTGGCCTTCCTCGTGCTCCTCTACTTCGGGCAGACGGGGCTGCTGGCCTCGCTCCTGCACCGGCTGGGCCTCGCCCCGACGCCGCAGGACTTCCCGCAGGTGCTTTACGCCGGCGACGGCCTGGGCATGATCCTGGCATACATGTTCAAGGGTACGCCCTTCGCCATGCTCATGACCCTGGCCGTGCTCTTCGGCTTCGACACGCGCCTGCTGCAGACCGCGGCCATGCTCGGGGCCGGGCGGTTCCACGCCTTCCGCCGCGTGACCCTGCCGAGGCTGCTGCCGGCCATGCACAGCGCCTTCATCATCCTCTTCCTTTACGCCTTCGGTGCCTTCGACATCCCCTTCCTGCTCGGCGAGTCCCGGCCCGGCATGCTGGCCATGCGCGTCTACGACATCTATTTCCGGAAGGACCTGACAGAGCGGCCGCAGGCCATGGCCATCCTGGCCCTCATGTTCGCCTTCACCGCCCTTTTCACCATGCTCTACAACGCCCTGGCCCGGAGGGTGGACGACCGGGGGAGAAAACTGTGAGCCGGGCCCTGACGCTCCTGGCCCTGGCAGTCCTCTTCGTCCTGCCCGTAGCCGTGCTCGTGCTGCAGGCCGCCGCGCCGGGCTGGCGCTACCCCGACCTCGTGCCCGCCGACCTCTCTTGGTCGGGACTTGCCCAGACCCTGCGCCACCCGGCCCCCATGCTGACAGCCCTGGCCTCGTCCCTGGGATACTCCCTGGCCACGGTGCTGGCCACCGTGGCCATGACCATGGCGCCGGCCCGCTTCCTGGCCCACGCCAGCTTCCGCGGCAAGCACCTCCTCGAAGGCCTGCTGCTGACCCCGGCCCTGGTACCGGCCATGACCTACAGCATGGGGCTGCACTTCGTGTTCATCCGCCTGGGCCTGGCCGACAACGTGACAGGCGTCGTCCTGGTGCTCTCCATCGCCGGCTACCCCTACATGCTGCGCTCCCTGACCACGGCCTGCGTCCATATCGGCCGGGACTACCGCACCTGCGCCCTGAACCTCGGCGCATCGCCCTGGCGGGCGTTCCTGCAGGTGGAACTCCCCCTCCTGCTCCCGGCCCTGGCGGCCGGAGGCAGCGTGGTCTTCCTGGTGGCCTTCTCGGAGTACTTTCTGGTTTTCCTGATCGGCGGGGGAACGGTGCCGTCGTTCACCGGCTACCTGTTCCCGGTGATCACGTCATCGAACAGGGGACTTGGCGCCCTGGTGACGCTGATCTTCCTGGCGGTCCCCGTGGCGCTCTTCTTGACGCTGGAGGTGCTGCTGGGGGGGTATTTCAGGCGGCGGGGGATGCGGTGACGGCAGAGGCGGTCGTTGCGGGCACAGTCTCCCCTTCAATCCCGCGTCAGAATGCACATCCGTTTGTCCTCGGGCGAGAACACTTCGCCCAGTACGGCGTCCACGTGTTCGCGCCTGCTTTCGAAGATACGGTTGCAGCATTCCTTGAGCCTTGACTGGGCCTGGGCGTCCACGGGGAGGTCGGGAAAGGCGGGGAGGCCGTAGGAGTCGAAATCCAGAGGCTTGAAGGCCATGTCCCGGTCCAGGGTCCAGGTCTGGCCGCCCCCGCCGGTGATGGACTCCTTCTGCATCTGCAGCTGGTCCATCTTCTTGGCGAAGCCCAGGGACTCCGAGGGGCGGTTGGACTCGTTGACGGTTCTGATGCGCTCGTTGATCTCGGCGCAGTGCTTGCGCAGCTGGCCGTGGTTCACGGAGATCATGACGCGGGACGGCTGGAGCGGATCGGTGTAGGGCACGCCGTGCATGTAGGCCTCGATGAGCCGGGCCAGGGGTTCGTACACCTCCCACACGGTCTTGGCGAAGAGGCCCTTGCGGGTGAAGCTCCGCGGCCGGCGGAACTGCAGGCTGCAGACCTGCAGGGAGTAGAGGGACGCATCGTCCAGGGTCACGCCCAGGGCGTCGAAGAGCATCCGGCTGCCCTCCTCGGACCCGAGCAGACAGTTGAGTCCCGCGAACCACGAGCGAATCTCCCCGGCCCGGTCCCTGAGCCTGGCCGCCTGGGTCTCGAAAAACGCGATCTCCTCATCGAGGGCCGTGCGCGCCCCGAAAAAGGTGTCGGCAGCCTCGCGCAGCCCCTCTTCCACCAGGGCGTCGCCCCATTCGTCCAGCAGCCCCATTCAACCTCCGGCATCACCTGAATTTGCATCGACCCTAACCGCGCTCCCCACCCCTGACAAGAGCGGCCCGGATCTTTGATTGACAGGGTCAAGGGCTGGCTATAGTACTTTGTGAAATTTTTTACAGGAGGTTTTCGCCTTGAATATTCTGATTTTCGGACCCAACGGCAGTGGCAAGGGCACCCAGGGCTCTCTGGCCAAGAAGAAGTACGACCTCGACCACATCGAATCCGGCGCCATCTTCCGCAAGCACATCGGCGGCGGCACCGAACTGGGCAAGAAGGCCAAGGAATACATCGACAGGGGCGAACTCGTGCCTGACGACATCACCATCCCCATGGTCCTCGACGTGCTGAAGAATTCCAGCCCCAACGGCTGGTTGCTGGACGGCTTTCCCCGTTCCATCGTGCAGGCCCAGAAGCTGTGGGAAGCCCTGCAGGCCGACGGCGTGAAGCTCAACTTCGTCATCGAGATCCTCCTGCCCCGCGAAGTGGCCAAGAACCGCATCATGGGCCGCCGCCTCTGCAAGAACGACAACAACCACCCCAACAACATCTTCATTGACGCCATCAAGCCCGACGGCGACAAGTGCCGTGTCTGCGGCGGCGAGCTCTCCGCCCGCGCCGACGACCAGGACGAAGGCGCCATCGACAAGCGCCACGACATCTACTACGACACCACCACCGGAACCCTGGCCGCTTCCTACTATTACAAGAACCTGGCCAAGGATGCCGGCTTCAAGTACATCGAACTGGACGGCGAAGGCTCCATCGACGACATCCGCGCCACGCTGATGGCCCAGCTGGACTAGTCCAGCCTCCAGCGCACGAACTCAAGGGCGGGGGCAACCCCGCCTTTTTTTACGCACATGACACTTCGCATCGGCAGAATCGACTACCTCAACATCTGGCACATCTTCCATCTCCTGGAAGATGTCTGCCCGGAAGGGCCGGATTTCAGCTACGATCCGGGGCACCCCAGCCGGCTCAACGCAGCCCTGGCCACGGGCGATCTCGACATCTCGCCGTCCTCGTCCTTCGAATACCTGTTCCGCGCCGAGAGCTACGAACTGCTGCCCGGTGCTTCCATCTGCGCCCACAGCGAAGTGCAGAGCGTTCTTTTTCTCTCCCCCGTCCCCCCGGAAGACCTGCCCGCCTGGCTCGCGCGCAACCCCGGCCCGGTCTGCCTGACCGGGGCCTCGGCCACCTCGACGGCCCTGCTGAAGGTGCTCTGGTCCCAGAAATGGGGATTGCCCGAACCGCGGTGGCAGCTGGTCGAACCGGGCGCCGGGCTCGCCACGGGGCGGCCCTTCCTGGAGATCGGCAACATCGCCCTGCGCCACTTCGTGCATCCGCCCCAAGGCTGGCGCATCATCGACCTGGCCACGGAATGGGCCGAGTGGACCGGCCTGCCCTTCGTCTTCGCCGTATGGATCGTGCGGCGCGGCATGACGGCCGAGAGTCGCGCCCTTCTCAAGCGCCTGCACGGGCACATCGCGGCCATCACGGCAGAACTGGACAGCCATTTCGAGACCCTCTCCCGCCTCCCCGACCTGCCCGGCTGGCTGACCAGCCCGGCCCTGCTGCGCTACTGGCGCGCCATGAACTACGACCTCGGCCCCCGCGAACAGGCCGGCTTGGCGCTCTTCGGCCAATGCTGCACCAGCCGGGGCCTTCTGCCCGGCATGCCCGCCCTGCGCTGGTTTTCTTCCTGACGGCGCGCATTCCGCGCTCAAGTTTTCCGCCCTTCCCGCCGATCATTCCAATCAGGCGTCATGTTTCCAACAAAGGGAGGAGTCATGGACATTCAGGCAATGGGGAACACTTCCCCGATCTACGACAGGCAGACCTTCGGGGCCGCCGTTGTCGCCAAGACCATGGACTACATGCATGGCTCGGCGTCCCCGGCGTCCCAGGCGTTCGACAAGGAGACATTCGGGGCGGCCGTGGTCGCCACGACCATCGACTACATGAACACCGGCGCCGGCTGTTGCCGGCCCGACAACTCGTACGAATTCCAGAAGGACGTGCTCATGCCCGAGTATACGGGTCAGGGCACGCTTATGAACCGCATGGTATGACGGCCCGGACATGACGCTCATTGTGGGGAACTCCTCCGCAATCAGGCCCCGGATGGTTTCATCCGGGGCCTTTTTGCATGCGCGGGAAGGGATGCATTCAAGTTTTTCGCGGAACGTCCGATAGAAAATACAGGGCATGGACGCCCTGTTTCGACGCAACAACCCTGGCCAGGGACGGCCAAGGAGGCGGGCATGAGTTTACGCGTGCTCAGATCGGATTCCCAAGGGCGATGGAAGGACGGGCAGCCCTCCTGGGACCTGAACCACCAGAGGAAGAAGCATCAGAAAAACCTGAACCCCTATCAGGAGCAGGCCGCCGGCCCCGACCTGGACTCGGGGTCCCTGTACAACGCCAAGGGAGACCTCGTCCCCCCCGTCTCCTCGCTCGAAATCGACATCTGATCAGCGGCCGGGCTCCGCTTCCGGAAGGCGCAACAGGGACAGGAGTTCTTCGTGCACGGCCCCGTTGGTGGCCACGATCATGTGGCTGTCCAGGGCGTATTCGCCGTCAAGGGCGCTGACCCTGCCCCCGGCCTCCTCCACCAGCAGCCAGCCCGCGGACGTGTCCCAGGGCTTGAGGCCCGTCTCGTAAAACCCTTCGAGCCTGCCACAGGCCGTATAGGCCAGGTCCACGGCGGCCGAACCCAGGCGCCGGATGCCCTGGGTGGCCAGCAGGACACGCCGCAGGCGCTCGCAGACCGCGTCCACTTCCGAATAGAACGAATAGGGAAAACCGGTGGCGATCAGCGCCGCCTGCATGGTCCCCTCGCTGCTGACGGAGATCGCCTCACCGTTGAGGAAGGCCCCCTGCCCCCGCACGGCCCAGAAAAGCTCGTCGAGCACCGGCAGATAGACCGCGCCCAGATCCACCCGGCCCTGCCGCCACAGGGCCACGGACACCGCGACCAGGGGAATCCTGTGGGCGTAGTTGGTGGTGCCGTCCACCGGGTCCACGATCCAGGTCAGATCCCCGGGCACGAGTGAGGTGTGCGACTCCTCGCCCAGGACCGTGGAGCCCGGAAGCAGGGCCGGCAGACGTTCGAGCAGCAGGCGCTCCACCGCCAGGTCGGTCTGGGTGACCAGGTCGATGCGCCCCTTGAAGGCGATCTCCCGGGGGTCGTTCCACTGCTCGCGCACCACACGTCCGGCCTGCCGCATGCAGTCCAGAAAACCGTTCACCAGCTGTTTATCCATCATATCCCTCCGTTTACGGAATTCTGCTTGCGCTTCGCCTGCAGTCCGGTAAATATGCATCCTGAAAAAGCAACTTGTGTTTCATCCTGTGAGGCCACACGCACCAAAGCCTGCGGGCAGAGGTGCTGCATGCGGCAAAAAAACACAAGTCCGAAGACTTCGTCCCGCCCTCTCGCAGAGAAGAGGGCCCGCCGAAGCCACCCGGAAGCCCCGGCACCCGCCGCGGCCAACCGTCAGCCCCAAGGATCGGATATATGCTTATCGGAATCGATGTCGGCGGAACCCACACGGACGGCGTCTGCATCCGCGACGGTCGGGTGGAAGCCATGGCCAAGGTCCCCACGGATCACGACAACCTGCTCGCGACCATCTCCGAGGTGCTGTGCCTCATCCTGAAGGATTGCAAGGGAGAGGACATCCGCACCCTCAACCTGAGCACCACCCTCTCGACCAACTCCATCGTCACGGGCCGCACCGAAAAGGTCGGCATGTTCGTCATCCCCGGCCCGGGCATCAACGCCGGCGCCTACGCCCTGGGCTCGCAGTACCACGTGCTCTCCGGGTGCGTCGACCACCGCGGGGCCATCTCGGCCAAGGCCCGGGTGGAGCAGATCAAGCCCATGGCCGCTCGCTGCCGCGAGGACGGCATCCGCGTCTACGGCGTGGTGGGCAAGTTCTGCACCCGCAATCCCGAGCAGGAAATCGCCATCGCCGACGCCCTCGCCCCCCAGGCCGACTTCGTGACCCAGGGCCACCGCGTGTCCGAGTCCCTGAACTTCGGCCGGCGCGTGAGCACCGTCTACTACAACGCGGCCGTCTGGCGGACCTTCAACACCTTTGCCGACGCCCTGGAGCAGAGCCTTCGGGACCTGAACATCCAGGCCGACATCAACATCGTCAAGGCCGACGGCGGAACCATGCCCCTGAAGCTGGCCCGGGAGATCCCGGTGCAGTCCATCTTTTCCGGCCCCGCGGCCTCGGTCATGGGCATCCTGAGCACTGCCCCGGCGGCCGAGGACGCCCTCATCCTCGACATCGGCGGCACCACCACGGACATGGCCGTGCTGCTGGACGGCATCCCGCTGCTCGAGCGCGACGGCATCTCCATCGGCGAACACCCGACCCTGGTGCGCGCCCTGAAGGTCGAATCCATCGGCATCGGCGGCGACTCCTTCATCAGCTCCCGCGACGGGCAGCTGCGCGTCGGCCCCGACCGCCACGGCCCGTGCATGGCCGCCGGCGGCCCGGCCCCGGCCCTGATGGACGCCATGAACGTCCTGGGGCACGCCTCCTTCGGCGACCGCGAACGCTCGGCCAAGGGCATCAAGGAAGTGGCCATGATCCAGGGGCTCTCGGCCCGCGAATGCGCGGAACAGGCCGTGAACCTGGCCATGTCCATCCTGAAGCGCAAGATCACCGCCTTCATCGACGCCATCAACGCCCGCCCCGTCTACACCATCCAGGAGATCCTGGAAGACCGCACGGTCAAGCCCCAGCGCATCCTGGTCATCGGCGGACCGGCCGAGGCCATGGCGCCGCTGCTGGAGGAAACCTTCGGCCTGCCCGTCGTCGCGCCCAGATACGCCCAGGTGGCCAACGCCATCGGCGCGGGCCTGACGCGGCCGACCCAGTCCCTGGTCCTGACCGTGGACACCTCGCGCGGCAGCTTCACGGTGCCGGGCCTGGGCATCCACAAGACCGTCAAGCGCACCTACACCCTGGAGGAGGCCGTGCACGACGCCACCACCATGCTGCGCGCCGAACTGGACCGGCAGGGCATCCCGGCCGAGGAGGGCGATATCCAGGTCATCCAGGCCGACGCCTTCAACATGGTCGAGGGGCATTACACCATCGGCCGCAACATCCGAGTCCGCTGCCAGATGCGGCCCGGCGTCATCACCACCCTGGAGCCATGAACGGAGGGACCATGCTCACCGCACGCAACAGCCTCGGCATCATATTCTTCCCGGCCTTTGACTGGGCCATCTCACCGACCCACCCCGAGCGGGAGGAGCGCCTTCTGTACACCCAGGACCAGTTCCGGGAGGAAGGCATCTTCGACATAGAGGGCATCCGCGAATACCGCCCCCTGATCGCCACGGAGAAGGACATCCTTCGCCCCCATTTCTGCTTCCCGAACGTGCAGGCCGTCTGCACGGACTCCCATCTCATCTCCGCCGGAGGCGTCATCCGCGCCGCCCAGCTGGTCATGGAGAAGGAACGGGAGCGCGCCTTCGCCGTGGTCCGCCCCCCCGGGCACCACGCCATGCGCACGGTCCACGGCAGCCGCGGCTTCTGCAACATCAACATCGAAGCCGTCATGATCGAGTGGATCCGCGAACACTACGGCAACCTGCGCGTGGCCGTCATCGACACGGACTGCCATCACGGCGACGGCACCCAGGACATCTACTGGCACGACCCCGACGTGCTCTTCATCTCGCTGCACCAGGACGGCCGCACCCTGTACCCCGGCACGGGCTTCCCTTCGGAATCCGGCGGCCCCAAGGCCATGGGCCGGACCATCAACGTGCCCATGCCCCCGCGCACCTCGGACGAAGGCTACCTGATGACGGTCGAGCGCATCGTCATGCCCATCCTGGACCACTTCAAGCCGGACCTGATCATCAACTCCGCCGGCCAGGACAACCACTTCTCGGACCCCATCACCAACATGAACTTCACGGCCCAGGGTTACGCCCGCCTGACCGAGATGCTCAAGCCCGACATCGCCGTGCTGGAAGGCGGGTACGCCATCAAGGGGGCCCTGCCCTACGTCAACCTCGGCATCAGCCTGGCCCTGGCCGGGGTGGACTTCTCCGCCGTGCAGGAACCGGAGCTCGACCGCGAGAAGATCAAGGAACAGAAATCCACCATGGACTACCTCTCGGCCCTGTGCGACCAGCTCCCCGAGGTCTACTTCAACCCCCGGCCGTCGGAGGCCGTGCGCGAGGGCGGCTATTTCGTGCGCCGCCGCTCCATCTACTACGACACCGACGACATCACCGAGACCCAGGTCGAACGCCTCAAGGACTGTCCGCACTGCCCGGGCCTGCTGATCGTCGAGAGCGAGACCGCCAACACGCCCAGGTGCCTGGGGCTGCACGTCCCGGTGCAGGGCTGCGACATGTGCAGCCAGGAAGCCGAGGAACGCTTCGCCAAATCCCGGCAGGCCGGGTACGCCTATGCGCAGCTTTCGGACCGGGTCGTCAAGCGCTACGAATACGCCAAATAGAAACGCCGCGGGCATGGGGAACGCCTTCCCCATGCCCGCGTTCAACCATCCGGTTTCACAGCCTTTTCATCCATTCGTCATCCTTTCGTCATATTTCCCCTGAAAAATGTTACGCCAGCGTGACAGGAGCCATTGCGCCCCTGTCCGCGACGGGGTAATGTCTCGCGCGTTTGGGGTTCGAACAGCGCCTGGCCCTCACGAAAGCAGCCCCAAGCAGGCCCGGTCTTTCTCAGCGGCGTCTCTTTGCGCCTCAATCGTAACGGCGGAGTCCACGCTCATGGCATTTTCCATTTTTCCCAAGAACATCCATTTCTTCGAACTCCTGAACAGACAGAACAGAATCCTGAACGAATCGGCCCTGCAGTTGACCAGAATCGTCGACGACTGCGCGTGCGTGGACGCGGCCTGCAAGACAGTCACCCTGATCGAAGCCGACGCCGACGAACTCTGCCGCGAAATCGCCCGCCAGCTCTCCCAGACCTTCATCACCCCCATCGACCGCGAAGACATCTACCGGCTGAACCTGGCCCAGGAAGATTCGATCAACCTCATCAAATCCATCGCCTCGCGCATGCGCCTCTACGGATTCGAGTATATCCGCTTCCCTGCCCGCAAGATGGCCCACAAGATTCTGGCCATGACCGCCCTGACCGGTGAGATGATCTGCTGTCTGGAGGGCAAGCGGGAGATTTCCTCCTCCCTGCGCAAGATCAAGGAACTCAAGATCGAATGCGAGATGCTCTTCTCCACGGGACTGGCCGAGCTGCACGACGTGGAGACGGGGGACACCAGGGAAGTCATCAACATCATGCGCTGGACCCAGGTCTACGACCGCTTCGAAATGGCCATCGAACGCATCGACGACCTGGCCGACGCCATCGAGGAAGTGGTGTTGAAAAATGCCTGATCTCCCGCTGCTCCTCATTTTCATCATCCTCGTTGCCCTGGTCTTCGACTTCACCAACGGAGCCCATGACTGCGCCAACGCCATCGCCACGGTGGTCTCGACCAAGGTGATGTCGCCGCGGGCCGCGGTCATGATGGCCGCGAGCCTCAACCTCTTCGGCGCGCTGCTGGGCGAGGAGGTGGCCCATACGCTCGGCTCGGGCATCGTCAACACGGACATGGTCACGGGCAGCCAGATCCTGGTGCTGGCCGCCCTGCTGGGGGCCATCGCCTGGAACCTCATCACCTGGTATTTCGGCATCCCCTCCTCGTCCTCCCACGCCCTCATCGGCGGCCTCATGGGCGCGGCCATGTGCCATGCCGGGATGACCTCCCTGAACGGCATGTCCATCGTCAAGAAGGTCCTGGTGCCCCTGGTGCTCTCGCCCATGGCGGGCTTCGCCGTCAGCTACGCGGTCATGACGCTGATCATCCTCATCTTCTGGAAGACCAACCGCCGGACCGTGTCGCGCCATTTCGAGAAGCTGCAGATCCTTTCCTCGGCCTTCATGGCCACCAGCCACGGGCTGAACGACGCCCAGAAAACCATGGGCGTCATCACCCTGGCCCTCTTCCTCTTCCACAAGATCGACACCATCCACGTGCCCCTGTGGGTCAAGCTGGCCTGCGCCATGGCCATGGCCCTGGGCACGGCCCTGGGCGGCTGGAAAATCGTCAAGACCATGGGGCACCGCATCTTCAAGCTGGAGCCCGTGCACGGCTTCGCGGCCGAGACATCGGCGGCGCTGGTCATTACCGGAGCGTCCCTGATGGGCGCGCCCATCTCCACGACCCACACCATCAGCGCCTGCGTCTTCGGGGTGGGGGCCACCAAGCGCCTTTCGGCCGTGCGCTGGGGCATCGCGGGCAACCTCGTGGTGGCTTGGATCCTGACCATCCCGGCCTCGGCCCTCATCGCCGGGACATGCTTCTACCTTTTCACCCTGATAGGCATCGCCGACTGAGTCCGGCGCGGCCGGAAACTTTACAAACGTACCCATTCGCCGTACACGGCGCAGACACAAGCTGGGGGAGCCCGACGGGCTGAGAGGGGATGATTCCCGACCCTTAGAACCTGACGCAGTTCATGCTGCCGTAGGGAAGCTGGTTCCGGATACATCCATGCATCGAACCGCGCCTCCCCGGCGCGGTTTTCTTTTGCGCCACGCCCCCGCTTGCACTTCAGAACGCGGAGGCACCCATGCTCATCACCGTCAACGGCAGCACGCGCGAGATCGCGCCCGGCCGGACACTGCACGATCTGGTCCTATCCATGGGCCTCGACCCGTCCGTGGTCGTCGCCGAACTCAATCACGACATCGTCCCCGGCGAACGGTTCGGATCCACCGGCCTGAATGCCGGCGACCGCATCGAACTGCTGAGCTTCGTCGGCGGCGGATAGGCCTTCCCCGGCGTCACAGGCAGACCATCACGTTCACACCGAAAACAGCGAGAGCATCATGGATCACACCGATATCTTCGAAATCGGCGGCCGGCGCCTGTCCAGCCGCCTCTTCACCGGCACGGGCAAGTACGGCGACGACGCCCGCATCCCGGCCGTATGCGACGCCTCGGGCTCCCAGGTCATCACCGTGGCCCTGCGCCGCGTGGACCTGGACAAGGCCGCGGACAACGTCATGCGCCACATTCCCCCCCACATGACCCTGCTGCCCAACACCTCGGGCGCCCGCACCGCGGACGAGGCCGTGCGCATCGCCCGCCTGGCCAGGGCCATGGGCTGCGGCGACTGGATCAAGATCGAGGTCATCTCCGACACCCGCTACCTCCTGCCCGACGGGTACGAGACGGCCAAGGCGACGGAGACCCTGGCCAGGGAAGGCTTCACGGTCCTGCCCTACATGAACCCCGACCTCTACGTGGCCCGCTCCCTGGCCGACGCCGGGGCCGCGGCCATCATGCCGCTCGGCGCGCCCATCGGCACCAACCGGGGCCTGAGAACCGAAGAAATGATCCGCATCCTCATCGAGGAAATGGATTTGCCCATCATCGTCGACGCCGGCATCGGCACGCCGAGCCAGGCCTGCCAGGCCATGGAGATGGGCGCGGCGGCCTGTCTGGTCAATACGGCCATCGCCACGGCCGCCGACCCGGTGCTCATGGGCCGCGCCTTCGGCCGGGCGGTGGCCGCTGGCCGCGAAGCCTGGCTGGCCGGCCCCGGCGCCGTGGCGACCCTGGCCCGGGCCTCGTCGCCCCTGACCGGATTCCTGGACGGGATGGGAGGCGCTGCATGAGCTTTCTGCCAACGGCCCTGAGCCTGGTCGGGGCGCCCCTCGAAGAGCGCTTCCGGGCGGCGACCGGCGCCGACGTGCTGCGTGCCGCAGGGCTGGAACGGGTCGACGAGGCCGGGTTTCTGGCCCTGCTCTCTCCGGCCGCGGCCCCGCACCTCGAAGCCATGGCCCGCCGCGCCCAGGACCTGACCCTGCGCCATTTCGGCCGCACCGTGAGCCTCTTCACCCCCCTGTACGTCTCGAACCACTGCGCCAACCACTGCCGCTACTGCGGTTTCGCGGCCAAAAACGAGATACCCCGCAGCCGCCTCACCCTGGACGAGGTCCGGGCCGAAGGCGAGGCCATCGCCGCCACGGGCCTCAGGCAGGTCCTGATCCTCACCGGCGAGGCCCCGCACAAGGCCGGAGTCGGTTTCCTGGAGGACTGCGTGCGCATCCTGCGGCCCCTGTTCCCGTCCATCGCCCTGGAAGTCTATCCCATGGCCACAACCGACTACGCCCGTCTGGTGGCGGCCGGCGCGGACGGGCTGACGGTCTTCCAGGAAACCTACGACCCGGCCCTCTACGCCGACCTGCACCCGGCCGGCCCCAAGCGGGACTATGCCTGGCGCCTCGACACCCCCATGCGCGGAGCCGAGGCGGGCATGCGCACGGTCAACATCGGCGCCCTGCTGGGGCTCGCCGACTGGCGGCGCGAAATATACGCCACCGGCCTGCACGCCGCCTGGCTCATGCGGCGCTACCCCGGCGTGGACGTGGCCGTGTCCCTGCCGCGCATGCGCCCCCACGCCGGCGAGTTCCAGCCGGCCTGCATCGTCCGGGACCGCGAACTGGTCCAGGCCATGACAGCCCTGCGCATCTTCCTGCCGCGCCTGTCCGTGACCATCTCGACCCGCGAGGCGCCCTCCTTCCGCGACAGCATCCTGCCCCTGGGCGTGACCCGCATGTCCGCAGGGGTCAGCACCGCCGTGGGAGGCCACGCCAAGGCCGCGGAAACGGGGCAGTTCGAGATCTCCGACCCGCGCAGCGTGGCCGAGGTCAGCGACATGCTGCGCAGCCGGGGATACCAGCCGGTCTTCAAGGACTGGGAACCCCTGGAGGAGACCGCGTGAACCGCTTCGAAGAAGGGCTCGGGCGATATCTGGACACTGGGTTCCTGGCATACCTGCGCGGTGTGCGCGTCGGCATCGCCGGCGCCGGGGGGCTGGGCTCCAACTGCGCCATGCACCTGGTCCGCTCGGGTTTCACGGACCTGGTCCTGGCCGACGCGGACACGGTGGAGCCGTCCAACCTGAATCGCCAGCATTTCACCCTGGCCCAGGTCGGACGGCCCAAGGTCCAGGCCCTCCGGGACAACCTCCTGGCCGTCAACCCGGACGCCGCCGTCACGGTCCATCACGCGCGCGTGCACGCCGGCAACATGTCCGCGCTCTTCGGAGCCTGCCAGGCCGTGGTCGAAGCCGTGGACGACCCGCGCACCAAGAAGCTCATCGTCGAGACCATGCTTCCCACGGGCCGTCTGGTGGTCGGTGCGTCCGGCCTCGGCGGGGCCGGATGCGCCATGCGCATGCGCGTCAACCGTCCGCTGGCGGGCCTCGTCATCGTCGGCGACATGTCCACGCCCTGCGACGCAGGCACGCCGCCCCTGTCTCCCGGGGTCGGCATGGCCGCAGCCATGCAGGCCGACGTCATCCTCCACCATTTTCTCAACCTGTACATGGAGAACTCATCATGAACGGACGCTCACTGGTCACGGAACTCATCGCCAAGGGGGGCCTTTACGGCCTGACCGCTGAAAAATTCTCCCTGGGCCGCCCCAACCCGGAGGTGGTCAGGGCCATGCTCGACGCGGGAGTGCGCATCATCCAGTACCGCGAAAAGACGAAAAAGATGGGCGCGAAGTTCGAGGAGTGCCTCGCCCTGAGGGCCATGACCCGCGAATACGGTGCGGCCTTCATCGTCAACGACGACATCGACCTGGCCCTGCTGGTCGACGCCGACGGGGTGCACGTGGGGCAGGAGGACCTGCCCGTGGCCGCCGTACGGAGGCTGGTCGGTGCGGACAGGGCCATCGGGCTTTCGACCCACTCACCGGAACAGGCCCGGGCGGCCGTCGCCGCCGGCGCCGACTACATCGGAGTCGGCCCCATCTTCGCCACCAGGACCAAGGACGATGTCTGCGCGCCCGTGGGCCTGTCCTACCTGGACTACGTCGTGCGCGAGATCGGCCTGCCCTTCGTGGCCATCGGAGGCATCAAGGAGCACAACCTGGCGGAAGTGGCGGGACACGGCGCACGGTGCACCGCCCTGGTCACGGAGATCGTCGGCGTGCGCGACATCGCGGGGAAAGTCGCGGCCCTGCGGCGCATCCTCGCCTGAAACTCCGTCGTCGAGACAGCGCAGGGCGCGGCCTCGCGGCCCACGATCTCCGTAGGACAGTCATTGGCCCTTGATCTGGGTTCGGCATTGTGCGTAAGAAATGCCGTCCGACTCCCCTCCGAGAACCTGTCCCACGACCAAGGAGCACTGCATGGATACACGTTCCGATTCCCCGCACCGCTGGCGCTTTTTCCGCCTCGGCGGCTTCGACCAGGTCCGCCTCGAAACCGCCGAGGACCTGCTGCACCTCCGCGAACTCGACCAGAAACTCTGGGCGGCCCTGAGCTGCCCGGTCAACGGGCTGGAGTTCGACACCGGCACCCTGGCCCTCCTGGACACCGACGCCGACGGCCGCGTGCGCGCGCCGGAAATCCTGGCCGCAGTGGACTGGGCCACCTCGGTGCTGCGTGACCTGCGCCCCCTCGTGGCGGGCAGCAACTCCCTGCCCCTGGCAGCCATTGACGACGCCACGCCCGAAGGCAGGCGCCTGCTGGCCTCGGCCCGCCAGATCCTGAACTTTTCCGGCAAGCAGGGCGCCGACGCCATCGGCGTCGAGGACCTCGCCGGCACCGAGGCCCTGCTCAAGGAGTCGCCCTTCAACGGCGACGGAGTGGTCACCCCGGCCTCGGCCCGGGACGAGGGCACCCGCGCCCTCATCGAGGAAATCATGGCCTGCGTGGGCAGCGTCCCCGACCGCAGCGGGGCCGACGGGATCGGTGCCGAACAGGTCGAAAAATTCTTCGAGGCCGCGCGCCTCTACGCCCTGTGGTGGGAGGCGGGCCTGGCCGACGCCCGGAACGTCCTTCCCCTCGGCGACGGCACCGCCGCGGCCGCCGCTACGGCTGCCGCCATGCGCGCCAAGATCGACGACTATTTCACCCGCTGCGGCCTGGCCGCCTACGACGCCAAGGCCGCCGAGGCCCTGAACCCCGCCCTGGCCAGCTACGAAGCCCTCGCGGCCCATGACCTCAAGGCGGGCGCGGAGCTGGAAGCCTTCCCCCTGGCACGCATCGAGGCCGGCCGCCCCCTGCCCCTGAGCACCGGGATCAACCCTGCCTGGGCGGGCCCCATCGCCGCCTTCAAGGCCCTGGTGATCACGCCCGTCTTCGGCGATACGGACAGTCTGGACCCGGACCAGTGGGAGCGCATCAAAGGCATGTTCGCCCCCTACGAGGCCTGGCAGGCCGCCAAGGCCGGAGCCGAAGTGGAAAGCCTGGGGCTGACGCGGGTGCGGACCATCCTGGCCGGCGAGGACCGCGAGCGGCTCGAAAAGGTCATCGAGGAGGATCTGGCCCTGGCCGAGCAGGTGGAGAGCTTCGAGGCCGTGTCCCGGCTTGTGCACTACACCCGCGACCTGCTGGTCCTGCTCAACAACTTCGTGGCCTTCCGCGACTTCTATGCCCAGGACCGCAAGGCCGTTTTCCAGGCCGGCACCCTGTACCTGGACGGCCGGGCCTGCGAACTCTGCGTGCGCGTGGCCGCCCCCGACGCCCACGCCGCGCTGGCCACCCTGAGCCGGACCTACCTCGCCTACTGCCGTTGCACGCGTCCGGGGAGCGCCGAGCAGATGTTCATCGCGGCGGCCTTCACGGGGGGCGACTCCGACAACCTCATGGTCGGCCGCAACGGCGTCTTCTACGACCGCCAGGGACGGGACTGGGACGCCACCATCGTCAAGATCATCGAGCACCCCATCAGCGTGCGCCAGGCCTTCTGGGCCCCCTACAAGCGCGTCGCGCGCATGGCCGGTGAACAGGTCGCCAAGTTCGCCGCGGCCAAGGACAGCGCCGTGGACGCAGCGGCCGGATCGAAGCTGGCCGCGGCCGGGACCGCCCCTGCGGCGCCGAAGGCCCCCTTCGACGTGGGCAAATTCGCCGGCATCTTCGCCGCCATCGGCCTGGCCCTGGGGGCCATCGGCACGGCCGTGGCCTCGGTCATGGCCGGTTTCATGACCCTGCCCCTGTGGCAGATGCCCCTGGCCGTGGGCGGCATCATGCTCCTGGTCTCGGGTCCGTCCATGCTCATCGCCTACCTGAAGCTGCGCCAGCGCAACCTCGGCCCCATCCTGGACGCCGGCGGCTGGGCCGTGAACACACGGGCGATGCTCAACATCCCCTTCGGGGCGACCCTGACCCGCCTGGCCGAGCTGCCGCAGGGAGCGCAGCGCTCCGTGCGCGACCCCTTTGCCGAAAAAAAGGCGCCCTGGAAACGCTGGGCCATCCTCCTGGCCCTCTTCGTGGCCCTTGGCATGGCCTGGGACAAAGGGTACATCGGCCAGCTGGCGGACGCCCTGCGGCCGCTCTTCACCAGCGGGCAGACCAACGCCACGGCCCCCGCGGCGCCGGGCGGCAATGCCACGCCTTCCGCGCAACCATCCAAATGACCTGCGCCGGCCCCGGGCCGGCGCTCTATCGGGGATCGCACATGTTCAAACGCGTCACCACGACGGACGAACTGATCAAGGTGGCCATGATCCGGGCCATCGTCTTCATGGAGGAGCAGGGCATTTCCTGCGCGGACGAAATGGACGGGCACGACCACGCGGCCATGCACGTGCTGGGCGAGGTGGACGGCGAGCCAGTGGCCTGCGGGCGCATCCGCTTCCTGGCAGGGGAGGCCAAGCTCCAGCGTCTGGCCGTGCGCCGCGCCTGGCGCGGACAGGGGATCGGCGGCAGGCTGCTCGCCTTCATGCTCGTGCAGTGCCGTGAAAACGGCTTCCACCGCTTCACCCTGAACGCCCAGACCAGGGCTATGGACTTCTACGCCAGGCATGGGTTTTCGGTTTGCGGCGAGGAGTTCATGGAGGCGGGCATTCCCCATGTCTGCATGCGCTGCGCCGAGAACGCCCCCCTGTGCGGGGAGCGCTGAGAACGGCACCGCCCTTTTCTCCCGGCAAACGGCGCAGCATCGCGAGGCCCCGCACATGAAGCAGCTCCCTCCCCTGGCCCTGCAGGCCCTGGTCTTCGCCCTGGTCTCCGCCAGCTTCACCACCATCTACCTGGTCCAGCCCGTGCTGCCCGTGCTCCAGGCCGAGTTCGGCGTGTCCATCGGCAAGGCCGCCCAGACCGTGTCCATGGTCATCCTCGGCGTGGCCATCTCCACGCTGATCTTCGGGCGCCTGGCGGACATGCACCCGGTCAAGCCTTTCATCATCCTGGGCGGGACGGTGGTCTCGGCCGCCGGGGTGGCCTGCGCCCTGGCGGAGAGCATCGACGTCATCATCGCCCTGCGCCTGCTGCAGGGGTTGTTCATCCCGGCCCTGACCACCTGCCTGGCCACATACCTGGCCCGCAACCTGCCGGTGGAACGCCTCAACGTGGTCATGGGCTCCTATGTCTCGGCCACGGTGGTCGGAGGGCTGGGCGGGCGGCTGCTGGGGGGCTGGCTGCACCCGCCCCTGCACTGGCGCTGGGCATTCGTCACGGCCTCGGCCATGGTCCTGGCGGCATCCCTGGCCGCAGTGCTGCTCCTGCCCAGGGAGGAGCGCCCGGCCGAAACACCCGGCTCGGGCCCGGGCTATCTGGAGCTCATGCGCCGCCCGGACCTGCTGCGCACCTTCCTGGCCGGGTTCGGAGCCATGTTCGTCTTCGCCTCGACCTTCAACTACCTGCCCTTCTACCTGAGTGCTCCCCCCTTCTCGGCCGGCACCAGCCTCATCACGCTCCTGTACCTGACCTACGTCGTGGGCATCGTCATCGCGCCCCTGTCGGGAAAGTTCAGCAACCGGCACGGCAACGGCCTGACCATGATCCTCGGCTCGGCGACCTTCGGCGCGGCCCTGCTCCTGAGCCACGTGCCGCACCTGGCCACGGTCTGCCTGAGCCTCGGGCTGGCCTGCGCCGGATTCTTCGCCGTGCACGCGGCCGCGGTGGGCGGCATGAACCGCAGGCTCCAGGCCAGCCGTGGGCGGGCCAACTCGCTCTACATTCTATGGTATTACCTGGGGGGATCGGCGGGGATAACGGTCATGGGACTGCAGTTCAAACGCTTCGGGTGGCCGGGCGTGACGGGCACGGGACTGGCCGTGCTCGCCCTGCTCCTGCTCGTCGGCGTGGCCGAACGCCGCGCCGGCAACTAGCTCAGACAGACGGAAGACAGGTATTTCCTGAACTTGAGCGCCTCTTCATGCACGGGGTTGAGGTAGAGGCATGTCGCCAGGGTCCTGTCGGCGTCACCGAAGCGCCCTTCCTCGAAAAAGGCGCGGGCCAGGTTGAAATAGAGATTTTCATCCGTCGGGCACTGCTCGATGGCCCGGGCGTAATAGCGTCGCGCCTGCTCATGCATCTTCTGCTTGCGCAGCTCGATGCCGAACTGGTTGAAGAGGTGCTTGTACTCGGCCGCCGTGAATCCTTCCAGGCCGATGAGCTCCTCGAAGAGGACCTTGGCCTTTTCGTGCTGGTCGTACTGCAGGTAGGTCAGGCCCAGGCCGAACATGGCGCGCACGTTCTTCTCGTCCAGGGTCAGGGCGTTGTTGTACTCCATGGCCGCGGAGTAAGGCTCGCCGTTGTTGCGGTGCCGGTCGCCCTTGGCCACGTGCTTGGCGATCTTCTGCATGACCGGCTTGACCTTCTTCAGGAACATGTCCACTTCGGGCTGATACTGGGTGATCAGCTCCTCCATGGTCACTTCCTGCGACGGCCCCGACGGCGCCCAATTGGCGTTGAGGGACTGCAGGGCCAGCAGGTCGTCGTCGATCTGCTTGGCGTAGTAGTACAGGGTGCTGTCCTGGCTCTTGACCGTTGTCCCCGTGCCGACCTTGACGGTGGCGCGCCTGGAGCACACGCACTCCAGGCCGAGGTCCGTGGCCATGCAGTACCGGGACACCTCCTCTATGGGACATGCGTCCGCAACGGCGCCAGCCCGCTCCATCGCATCCTCCCCCGAGCTCAAAACCAGCGCACCATCTGTTCCAGGGGCCGGCGCGTCTTGCGCTTGGGCGGCTTGGCCCGGTAACCGAAGGCCAGCATGTAGGCCACCCCGTACTCGTTCAGATCAACCCCGAAATCCTCCGCCAGGACCTCGTCGACACTGTCCTGGGCGAAGCCCTCGATGGGACAGGAGTCAATGCCGATCAGGGCCGCCGCCGTCATCATGTTGGCCTGGGCGATGTAGCACTGCTTGCAGGCCCAGTCGAACATGGCCCGGTCGCTGTCCAGGAGGCGAAAATCCGACTGCTGGAAGGTGGCGTAATATTCCGTCCGGGCCGTGATGCGCTCCTCCGGCAATTCCTGGATCTGGCGCATGAAGTCGGCAATGCCGAGGCTGTCGTACTTGAGGAGCGGAGTTTTCATGGCCAGGCAGACGAGGAAATGGCTGGCCGTGGGAATCTGGGTCTTGCCGCCCCAGGTGTGGGGCAGGAGCTTCATGCGGAAATTCATGTCCTGGACAACCAGAAACTGCCAGGGCTCGAACCCGAAGGAACTCGGCGACAGCCGCGCCGTTTCCAGCAGGAAGAGAAAATCCTCCTCGGGAATTTTGGCTTCGGCGTCGAATTCCTTGCAGGCATGGCGGAACATGAAGGCATCGAGAATGATCTGCTTGTCCATGAGTCTCCTCCCGGCAAAAGGTGTCGGCCGGCCCGGCCCGGTCGTGTCTCGGCCCCTAATCCCTACGCAGCCTTTCGCCCAAGTTCAAGACCGGAAAAAGGTGTTGCCCGCACCCGTATTCCCAGACCGCCGATCCACAGGGGATGTTGTGGAACTGCTGTAAACGGGCGCCCCAACAGTAGCACGAAATGATAATTCATGTTACCTACTCTATGCATAACATCGCCCGATATATCCCAACCTTTTTCATCCAAAATGGCGATAGTATTCCATTTTTCCACAAATACCCATTGACCCGGAATACTTCCCTATGTTACGGAGAAGAAAAGCCAAACTGCGATACCGCATATCAGTTGAGGTTACGACAGAGCGCCACACGGCGCCTGTCTTTTTATTCATACACTGATGGAGGTGTGTTATGAAGTTTTCGGTAGGTTTAGGCAAACCCGGGGCCGAGGAACGGCTGGAAAAAAGTGGGATCTCACGCCGAGATTTCATGAAGTTCTGTTCCACCATCGCCGCGGTCATGGGCATGGAGGCGTCCTTCGCCAACAAAATCGCCCTGGCGATGACCTCTCCCAAGCGTCCTTCCGTGGTCTGGCTGCACAACGCAGAGTGCACAGGCTGCTCCGAGTCCATTCTGCGTGCGGTTCGACCCTTTATCGACGATCTTATTCTGGACACCATCAGCCTGGACTACCATGAAACCATCATGGCGGCCGCCGGTCACAAGGCGGAAGAAGCCCTGCATCAGGCCGTGAACTCCCCCAACGGCTTCCTCTGCGTGGTCGAAGGCGCCATTCCCACCAAGGACAACGGCATCTACGGCAAGGTCGCCGGACGCACCATGCTGGAGATCTGTTCCGAAATCGTGCCCAAAGCCATCGCGACCATTTCCTACGGCACCTGCGCCACCTACGGCGGCGTGCAGGCGGCCAAGCCCAACCCGACGGAAGCCAAGGGCATCAACGACGCCCTGAAGCATCTCGGCGTCAATGCCGTGAACATCCCCGGTTGCCCGCCCAACCCCTACAACCTGGTCGGAACCATCGTCCACCTGCTGACCCACAGCCTGGCCATCCCGGAAATGGACGACATCAACCGCCCCATCATGTTCTACGGCACCACTGTCCACGAACAGTGCGAACGCCTGCCGCACTACGAGGCCGGCGAGTTCGCCCCCTCCTTTGATTCGGAAGAGGCCCGCAAAGGCTGGTGCCTGTACCAGCTCGGCTGCAAAGGCCCCATGACCTACAACAACTGTCCCAAGGTCAAGTTCAACCAGACGAACTGGCCGGTCCAGGCCGGTCATCCGTGCATCGGGTGCAGCGAGCCCGATTTCTGGGACGACGCCTCCCCCTTCTACGAAGAAGCGTAATTGGCTGTTGCTCAAGGTTAAACATTTACTGAATCCAGAGGAGATTACATATGTCCGGTTGCAAACCCAACCAAGCCCCGGGTGTCGTCGCCACCCCCATGGATAAAAACTTCAAGGGGCCCATCATCGTGGACCCCGTTACCCGTATCGAAGGCCATCTCAAGATCGAAGTCGAAGTGGACCAGGGCAAAGTCACCAACGTGTGGTCCAGCTCCCAGCTGTTCCGCGGTCTGGAACTGATCCTCAAGGGCCGCGACCCGCGCGACGCCCAGCACTTCACCCAGCGTTCCTGCGGCGTCTGCACGTACACCCATGCCCTGGCCTCCACGCGCTGCGTGGACAACGCCGTCGGCGTGGACAAGAACCTGCCCGACAACGCCCGCCTCATCCGCAACCTCGTCCTGGCCGCGCAGTTCCTGCATGACCACATCGTGCATTTCTATCATCTGCACGCCCTGGACTGGGTCGACGTGACCGGCGCCCTGACCGCCGACCCGGTCAAGGCCGCCTCCATCGCCAACTCCATCTCCGCCCGCCAGACCAAGGCCGAAGACCTGAAAGCCGTTCAGGACAAGGTCAAGGGCCTGGTGGAATCCGGGCAGCTCGGCATCTTCACCAACGCCTACTTCCTGGGCGGGCACGAGGCCTACTACCTGCCGGCTGAAGTCAACCTCATCGCCACGGCCCACTACCTCGAAGCCCTGCACCTGCAGGTCAAGGCCGCCCGCGCCATGGCCGTCTTCGGCGCCAAGAACCCGCACACCCAGTTCACCGTGGCCGGTGGCGTGACCTGCTACGAGTCCCTGACCAGCGAGCGCATGGCCGAGTTCGTGGGCCTCTTCGAGGAAACCAAGAAGTTCATCGACGAGTGCTACATCCCGGACCTCCTGGCCGTGGCGTCCTACTACAAGGATTGGGCCGCCATCGGCGGAACCACCAACTTCATGAGCTTCGGCGAATTCCCGGCCGTGGAAAGCGATATCAACAGCCGCTGGCTGCCCCCGGGCGTCATCCTCAACCGCAACATCGGCCAGGTCGATGCCTTCGATCCCAAGCTGATCGCCGAACACGTCCGCCACAGCTGGTACCAGGGCGACAAGGCCCACCACCCCTACCAGGGCGTGACCGAACCCAAGTACACCTCCTATGAGGACCGCGACCGGTACTCCTGGATGAAAGCCCCCCGCTACAACGAGCTGTCCATGGAAACCGGCCCCTTGGCCACCGTCCTGGTCGCCTACGGCAAGGGACACCCCGAAGTGAAGAAGACCGTGGATTACGTCCTTGGTTACCTGGGTGTCGGCCCTGCGGCCCTGTTCTCCACCCTCGGCCGCACCGCAGCCCGCGGCATCGAGACCAAGGTCATCGCCGACAAGCTGATGGACTGGGTCAACGAACTGGCCGAGAACGTGAAAAGCGGCAACACCAAGATCTACCAGGATTGGAAGATGCCCGACGAGGCCGAAGGCGTCGGCTTCGTCAACGCCCCCCGCGGTGGCCTGAGCCACTGGATCAAGATCAAGGGCGGCAAGATCGAGAACTTCCAGCTGGTCGTCCCCTCCACCTGGAACCTGGGCCCGCGCTGCGCCAACGGCAAGCCCTCCGCCGTGGAAGAGGCCCTCATGGGCACCCCCATCGCCGACGCGGAACGCCCGGTGGAAATCCTGCGCACCGTGCACTCCTACGACCCCTGCATCGCCTGCGGCGTGCATGTCATCGATGCCAAGACCAACAAGGTCCGCAAGTTCAAGATCCTGTAATCATACACAAGGGCCCCGGCTTCCGGGGCCCTTTCTCTCCTTGAACCGGCCCCCGATTTTGCGTAGCACAGTGGTGTCGCCGCAGACGCGGCGCGACGCCAGGGCTCATTCACCTTTCCAAACAAACGGACCAGTTCATGACTGACAAGCGTATTCTCGTTCTTGGCGTGGGCAACATCCTGTTCACCGACGAAGGCATCGGCGTGCGCTGCATCGAGCAGATGCAGGAAAAATTCTCCTTTTCCGGCAACGTCACCCTCATGGACGGCGGCACGCTAGGCACCAGGCTCATGGGCCCCATCCTGGAGTCCGACTATCTCATCGTCTGCGACGCGGTCCTGTGCGACGACAAGCCCGGGTCCGTGTACCGGCTCATGGGAGACGACCTGCGCAAGAGCCTGGCCTTCCGCGACTCCATGCACCAGACCGACCTGGTCGACACCCTGGGCATGTGCGAACTGGTCGGCAACCGGCCAGAGGCCATCGTCATCGGCATGGAACCCGCCGACTACCAGACCATGGCCCTGGAGCTTTCGGAAACGGCCCAGAACGCCATGCCCGTCATGATCGAATCCGTGGTCCAGGAAATACTGGCCGCCGGCGGAATCTGCACCCCCAACTAAGGAGGCACCATGTGTCTGGCCATTCCCGCGAAAATTGAATCCATCGAAAACGGCGTAGCCCAGTGCCGCGTCGGCGAGGGCGAGACCTTCGTGACCGCCTCCCTCATGCTCCTCGACGAGGAAGCCACCCTGGGGGATTACGTCATCATCCACGCCGGCTTCGCCATACGCAAGCTGGACCTGAAAGAAGCCCAGGAATCCCTGACCATCCTGCGCGACCTGGCCAACGCCTACGAAGAGGTGCAGCGCAAATACGACGAGGAGCGCGGTGGTGCCGAAGCCTGATGCAGACAAGATTCTCGGGTGCCTGACGGGCCTGGCCGCGTGCGAGGCCCTGTCCAGGTCTGCGGACAGCCCCGTGAACCCCGGCGCGCCTCTTGAGAGCGGCCTGTGGGCCGACGGCACGTCCATGTCCCTGAGCCTGGCCGAGAGCCTGGCCGAATGCGGCGGGGTGAACGAGCGAGACCAGATGATCCGGCTCGCCAGCTGGTTCCGCTACGGATACCAGAGTTCGAGCGAGACCTGCGAATACATCGACGAAGCCGTCAAAGCCGCCATCCTGCGCTTCGAGCGCACCTGGGACCCGCAGGACGACGCCCTGACCCAGGGCGATGCCTGCCTGGCCCGCGTGGCTCCGGCAGCCATCTATTTCGCGGACTCGCGCGAGGACGTTCTGGACGCCTGCGCCCGGTCCATCCGCATCACCCACGCCGGCCCCCAGAGCCTGGACGCCTGCCGCCTGCTGGCGGCCATGATCCACGAAGCCCTGGGCGGGGCGGACAAGGCACGCGTCCTGCGTCCCGAGGTTCCCGCGGACCTTTGCGCCGAAGCCGGGAGCCTGTGCTCGGATGCGCCGCGGACCGGAGGCTTCGCGGCCTGTTCGGCCCTGGCTGCGGCCATGCACGCCTTTGCCGGCAGCGGCTCCTTTGCCGAAGGGTGCAGCCTGTGCCTGCCCCATGGCCCGCGCGCCATGGCCGCCTACGGGCAGCTGGCCGGAGCCTGGTACGGCCACGCGGCGATTCCCGCCCCTTGGCGGGAGAGTCTGGCGCGCCCCGAGCTGCTGGAAAAAGCCGCGGAAATCCTCGCCAAAGGCTGAAACTTTCCGAAACTTGCCAAAACCAAACCTCGCCCGTAGCATGGGAACGCCTTTGCGGCGCTCCCATGTTTTTTTGCGCGCCACAGGCCCTGCGGCCGTTGCCCTATTGCCGAAAACACAAAGACCATAAGCGAGCTTGAGATATGAGCAGCAGAATATCGTCCGCCTTTTTCCTGGTATTTCTCCTCCTGGCCGGTGCCCTGGGGGCACTCTATTACGTCAAGGCCGAATGGACGCCGCCGACCGTGTCGGTGACGCCCGAGCATCCCACGGTCAGCTCCCGGACCGTCTTCACGGTCACCGCAGCGGACGAGGGTGCGGGCCTGCGCACCCTGCTGGTCACGGCCACGCAGAACGGCGCACCCGTGGAAATCGTCAACAAGACCCTGCCCGAGGGGACCCGCGAACTGAGCGAGCAGTTTTCCCTGCCCAAAGCCGGCATCAAGAACGGCCCCCTGTCCCTGTCCGTCACGGTCAAGGACGCGTCGTGGCACCGCCTGGGCCGCGGCAACCGCGTCGACATCGTGCGCGATGTGACCGTCGACTCCAAGCCGCCCGTGATCTCGGTCCTTTCGGGCCAGCACAACGTCAATCAGGGCGGCACCGGGCTTGTGGTCTACAGCACCGACGAGGAACTGGCCCAGAGCGGCGTGCGCATGGGCGAACATTTCTTCCCGGGCTACCCCTACCAGCCGGGCAAGTACCTGTGCTTCTTCGCCATCCCCTATGACGCCGACACCGCGGCCCTGACCCCGGCCCTGGTGGCTTCGGACGTGGCGGGCAACGAGGTCTCCATCGGCTTCTTCTTCAATCCCCGGGTGAAGAAGTTCAAGCATGACAGCATCAATGTCTCGGAGAATTTCCTGCAGTCCAAGATGGGCCAGTTCGTGCAGTACTATCCCGACCTGACCCAGCCCATCGACATCTTCATCAAGGTGAACTCCGAGCTGCGCGCCAAGAACGTCGCCACCCTGCTGCAGCTGGGGCGCGACACGGTTCCGCAGATGCTCTGGAGCGGCTCCTTCATCCGCCTGCCCAACAGCGCCCCCATGGCCGGTTTCGCCGACAACCGCACCTACATGCACCAGGGCCAGGCCGTGGACAACCAGACCCACCTCGGCGTGGACCTGGCGTCCCTAGCCACGGCGCCCGTGCCCGCCGGAAACACGGGGCGCGTCATCCTGGCCGAGTTCATGGGCATTTACGGCAACGTGGTGGTCCTGGACCACGGCTTCGGCGTGCAGTCCCTCTATTCGCACCTGAGCGAGATCCACGTGCACAAGGGCGAGACCGTCCAGCGCGGCCAGATCATCGGCAAGACAGGGGCCACGGGCATGGCCGGCGGGGACCATCTGCACTTCGGCATGCTCGTCTCGGGCCTGCAGGTGCAGCCCATCGAATGGTGGGACGACCACTGGATCAAGGACAACATCACGTCCAAGCTGCAGTGACCAAAGGCCCTCCGGGGCCTTTTTTCATTTCACGCGTCCGGCCCCGGGTGACAAGCCGGGTCCGGCTGCGCTACATGAACGCATCCCCCGGCCCCAGCCGCAACCTCAGCACACGCGGGAGCATCCCATGTCCGAATTCACCAACGTCACCGTCATCAAGAAGGCCAACGTCTATTTCGACGGCAAGGTCACCAGCCGAGCTGTCGTTTTCCCCGATGGCGCCAAAAAAACCCTGGGCATCATGCAACCCGGCGAATACGAGTTCGGCACCGCCGAGAGAGAACTCATGGAAATCCTGGCCGGTGACCTGGACGTGCTCCTGCCGGGCGAAACCGCCTGGAAGACGTTCTCCGCAGGCACTTCCTTCGAAGTACCGGCAAACGCCCGGTTCGCCCTGAAAGTCCGGACGCTGACGGACTACTGCTGCTCGTATTTCAAATAATTCCGCAGCCGAAAACCGTTGCTCTGCGCCCGCAAGAGCGCTTTGCACACCGGACGCAAAAAGGCGCCCCCGCAATGCAGGAGCGCCCTTTTTCCCGGTGAATCCAGTGCGATTCGAATCAGTCCCTTCGCAGGCCGATTCTCAACGGCCTGCGAATTTTGAACTTTTCAGCAGTCAGTTAGGCCCATTCGTGCTCGAAAGTTTCGGGACCAGCGATCTTGTACCCCTTCTCCTGCAGGACCTTCATGATGGCGCCCATGTCGTCGGCGCGGATGCGGAAAACGATGAGGCGCTGATTGCCGCGGTAGAAGGTCGAGGTGGACAGGATGTTCACGCCCAGGTCGAAGAAGAGCCGGCTGATCTCGGCCATGACGCCCTTGCGGTCCTCGACTTCGATGGCGATGCGGTTCCCGCCCAGTTCCAGGCCCATCTCCTCCACCAGCACGGACAGCATGGAACTGCGGCTGATGTACCCTTTGAGCCGGTTGTTCCTGTCAACCACGGCCAGTCCGGCCAGGTCCCTGTCGTGCATGATCTTGGCCGCGACCTCGATTTCCGTCTCCGGAGTCACGGTGGGCATCTCCTTGCGCACCAGCTCTTTGACGGTCATTCTGGACAAAAGGTAATTCAGTTCGTGCTTGCTGAACGTGGTCGCGCCCGAAGGCAGCGCCGCACGGATGTCCTCCTTGGCCACATAGCCCTTGAGTTTGCCGTCCTCCACGACCAGCAGAATCCACAGTCTGTTCTCCTCCATCATCCTGTCCGCCTTGATGATCAGCGTGTCGGACGTGATGGTGGGTACATGCTTGTGCATGGCAAGGCCTACATACATGGTCTACTCCTTGGATATTTGCGGTGAATCCCTCTGTGCAAAGTGCAGTGACAGCCTCGATCCTTTTTGCTATATCCTTGTTTCCATTGCCGGAAATTACCAACCTGTGAAACAAGGCCCCACGCGATAAATCCATGCGACGCTTCGTCCTTCTTATTCTCGGCCTGTGCTTCCTGACAAGCATAACCAGACCCGGTTTTTCAGAAAAACCGTTGCGTCTCTTTTTCGAAAAAAACATCAGCGTGGCAGACGACACCGGGGAGCAGCACACCGTCCAGCAGGGCGAATGGCTCTTCAAGATCCTGAGCAGCAGGGGATATTCCGGAGCGCAGATCCAGCAGCTGCTGCCCGAGATCCAGGCCATGAACCCGCATATCCCCGATCTCGACCGCCTTCTCCCCGGCCAGGTCATCCGCATCCCCGAGGGGGTGGCCGCCGCGCCGCCCCAACCCCAGCCGCCCCGCCCGTCCACGGACGTCCCGAAAGACTCGTACGACACGCGGGCCTATGTGGTGCAGAGCGGCGACACCCTGGTTGAAATCCTCCAGAAGCAGGGCGTGCCCACGAAGCTCATCTTCGGCAAGTACATGGACCTGTTCCTTGAACTCAATCCCACGATCCCCGACACCAACACCCTGCGCTCCGGCCAGGAGATCGTCCTGCCCGTGGTGAAGGACGGGACCGTTTCCGCCCCCGCACCCGAAAAAGAGCCGGGCACCCGGCCGCAGCCCGCCGGACCGGCCACTGCCCCGGACAAACCCGTGCGGGTCGTGGAGGTCACCCCCGGCGCCCGCGTGCAGACGTCGCCGGCGCCGCAGGCGCCCCAGCCCGCCATGTCCAGGGCGCCCGCGATTCCCGATAAACCCGGCGCCGGCCCGGACGCCGCCAAGACCGCGTCCAATGCCACCACTGCCGCCGAGACGCGCACGCCGCGCACCGGCCTGCCCTTCATCAGGACGGTCCTGAGCGAGATGCGCTTCCGCTTCATGCCCGGCGACGAAAGCATGTTCCCCCTGCCGGGGTCCGGATGGCTGCACGTCAAGATGTTCGAGACCCCGCTGGTGGAAACGCCCTGGGGGGCGCGCATCCTTTTCTGCCCCGTGCCCAAGAGCGCCGAGTGGATCGAGGGCGCCAACCGGCTCGGCATGAAGGTCTGCACCATATCCCCGAACTGGTCCCTGCAGGAGGTGCTGGAAAAGACGGCCGCCGCCTTCCCCGGCGAGTTCCGGCTCTGGAGGGCTGGGCGCGACATGGTCCTGACCCGGGGCGGCATCGGCCTGACCCTGCAGGCCCCGCAGATGGCCCTTGTCGAACAGGACGGCAAGAAGACCGTCAACCTCGTCTGGGCCAGGCAGACCCCCGGCGAGGCGCAACTGCCCCAGGGCCTGCACGAGGTGCTGGAAGAGGCCCGGGTCAATGTCATCGAGCTCGACGCCTTCAACGAACTTTCGCGCCTGCCCACACGGCCGCGCGAGTCGATCTACGTGCCCGTGGCCACGCACATGGACCTCATCCGGGCCATCAACCCGCCCGACCCCGAAGCGTATTTCGGCCCGAGCCTCCCGGCCGACCTGAACACCCTCTTCCAGGAACTGCGCTCCAAGGGACACCTGCAGCAGGGCATGGCCCACGCATCGTGGTCCGGGGGCCTGGGCAGCCGCATCGCCCTCGAGGTGCCGGCCTGGATCGTGTCGGGCGGGGCCAGCCGCATCATCCTGCTGGACAGGCGCTTTGCCGACCCGTATCTCGTTTCCGTCCTTTCCCACGAGGGCTACATGTGCTTTGTCCTGCCCGACTGACTTTCAAGGATTGACCCATGCCCCATGATTTCCGCGTCTACGGCCACCTGGCCGGCCTCGACCCCGACCGCATGAAGGCCTGCCTGACACATCTTGCGGCCTACGAATGCGTGGTTGACGGCCATGTCCTGGATTTCCTGCACGAAGGGGGCTTCCTGGACACGGACAGCGATCTGGAGGGTCTGCTCCCGCTTTTGGGCCCCGACGCCCGCGGCGTCGTCGACATCATCAACCACCAGGACTGGGAGATGTACCGCGTGACCATCTCGGGCGGAGCCATGACCCGCTCGCGCATCGCCCTGGACAATGCCCTGGACACGGCTTACGCATCGGAGCGCCGCTCGTAGCCGGACTGGAGACACCATGCACGAACTGTCCATAGCCGAGAGCCTCATCAAGATCATCGGCGAGGAAATGGCCAAGCACGGCCTGACCAAACTGCACACGGTCAAGATCGTCTACGGCCAGATCTCGGCCGTCGTCCCCGAGGCCCTGGAGACATCCTTCGAGATGCTGACCTTGAACACCCCCTTCGCCGGAGCCAGGATGGAATGCGAGGCCAGGCCCATGGTCGTGCGCTGCCGCGAATGCGGGAAGGAATTCAGCCCCTCCCACGAGGAACGTCTCATCATGCCCTGCCCCGGCTGCGGGACGGAATTCGGGCACGAGATCATCTCCGGACGGGAACTCTTCATCGAAAACATCGAAGCCGAATAACCTGGAGGAAAGCATGAAAGTCGATGTGGTACGCAACATCCTCGAAGCCAACGACGCCGTGGCCGCGGAACTCAACGCCAGCTTCACGGACCGCGGCATCCTGACCCTGAACCTGATGAGCTCCCCGGGCTCCGGCAAGACCACCCTCCTGGAGCGGACGCTGACCGACCTCAAGAACGAATTTTCCATGGCCGTCATCGAAGGCGACTGCCAGACCGAGAACGACGCCCGCCGCGTGGCCGCCACGGGCGCCCGCGCCGTGCAGATCAACACGGCCGGCGGCTGCCACCTGGACAGCTCCATGGTCCGCGACGCCGCAGAGTCCATGGGCCTGGACGGCATCGACATCCTGGTGGTCGAGAACGTGGGCAACCTGGTCTGCCCGGCCGAGTTCAGCGTCGGCGAGGATTACAAGGTCACCATCCTGAGCGTGACCGAGGGCGACGACAAGCCCGAGAAATATCCCTTCATCTTCGCCGAATCCAAGGTCATGATCCTGAACAAGATCGACCTGCTGCCCTACGTCAATTTCAGTGTCGAACGCGCCAGCGCCTTCGCCAAATCCATCAACAAGGACATCGAGATCTTCACCCTCTCCGCCACCACCGGCGAGGG
>CALMTS010000497.1 GCA_937872685.1 uncultured Desulfomicrobium sp. | reverse complement strand
TGCCGCAACGCGTGTTCCAGCACAAAAACCAGACAACGGACTCCTTCGCCCACAAATACGGCTGCACTCTCCTTGTCTGGTTTGAATTGCATGAGGACATGATCACTGCTATTGAGCGCGAGAAGCAGATCAAAAGTGGTTCCAGAAAGCGAAAGATACTGCTGATCGAATCCGTGAACCCTGAATGGCGCGATCTTTACCAAACCATTCTTTGACATCACCCGAAGCCTAAAGATTTCAGCAGGAATTGCCGAATTCTCAAGATGTGAAGCTCAAGAAAACAATACCGGACATGCCACAACGCCAAACCCCGCCCTCTTTCCCGCCTGCCCGGGCCTTCCCTGCCCGGGGGGTGCGCCTGGTCCGGAATGCGGCCATTTGTCTGGCGTTCATCGTCCTTTTCGCACTCCCTGCCCTTGCCGCTCAACCCAGCCTGGTCACCGCCCTTGAACCGGCTGCCGGTCCAGGTCCCCAGGCCCTGACCATCTCCCTTTCCCGCAAGCCGGACACCGTGCGCACCTTCGTGCTGAAGGAACCCGCGCGTCTGGTGCTGGACATGAGCCCGGCGCGCCTGGCCGGGGGGGCGCGCAGCCTGCCGGCAGGGCATGCGCTCATCCACGGCGTGCGCGCCGCGCAGCACGACCCGCGGACCGTGCGCGTGGTCTTCGACCTGAAGGAAGACGTCACGCACAGCATACAGTCCCGTCCGCCTGCCGCGGGCAGCACCGAGTACCAGCTCATTGTCAGCCTGTTTCCGGCCGGGCAGGCGTCACCGCCGGCAGACAGCGCCCCGGCTGCCGCAAACGCCACGGCCGGCAACCAACCTGCCGCGCCGGATGCACCCACCGCAGCAGCCACGCCATCCCCCGTGAAGACCCCGCCGGCCGCGAACAAGAAAATCCTCCTGTTCGGCCAGGCCAAAGCCGAATCAGCCCCCGCCGCCACGCCATCGCCCTGGGGCAGCTTCGACCTCTCGGGCTCCCTCATGGCCAAGGGCACCCAGGAACTGAGCGAGGACGAATATCCCGAGCAGGCGCGGTCCTTCCGCAACACCATACGCGTCGAGGGCAAATGGACTCCGCCCTTGCCGGCAAACGAGACGCGCGACGCGTCAGCCACCTACCTGCTGGCCTCGGGCCAGTCCGACTATCTCGGATTCGGCCCGGACCCGTCGGACGACGACTACGACCTGGAGCTGTTCGAGGGCTACCTCCACCACGCCACCTCGGCCTGGGAACTGCGCCTGGGCCGGCAGATCGTGCGCTGGGGCAAGACGGACCAGATCAGCCCCGTGGACAACCTGAACTCCCAGGACATGCGCGAGTTCTTCATCCCGGACCTGGAAGAGCGCAAGGTCCCCAACTGGATGGCCCGGGCCCGCCTCTTCCCCGGCGACGCCGGCCCCTTGGGCGCCATCGCCCTGGAGGGCGTCTTCGTACCTTTCTCTGAGGAGAACACCTTCGACTGGACGGGCAACACCTGGGCACTGCTGGGCGTGGAGGACACGGGCCTGCGCATCGAGGAGGAGGATCCCAAGGGCCTGGACAATTCCGGCTACGGCCTGCGCGCCGCCGCCACCGCGGCCGGCTGGGACCTGGCCGTGAGCTGGCTCCAGACCACGGAAAAATCCCCGGCCCTGCGCCTGAACCCCTTCCACCCCAAAGGCCCGACCCTCGAAGCCGAATACGGACGCCAGAACATCTACGGCTTCGAATTCGAGACCACCCTGGACACGTTCGGCTTCCGCGGCGAGGCGGCCTATTTCGACCGGCAGAACTTCAACACCGAAGACTTCGACCCGGCCGCCTCCCCCATGTCCCACTGGATCCTGGGCCTGGACTACATCGGCGAGGCCGACTGGTACGTAAACGTCCAGTTCTCGCACCAGCACATCTTCGAATACGACGAGGACACCCTCTTCCTGCGCCGCGACAACTTCTACGTGAACGGCGAACTCAACAAGGAATTCTGGCGCGGCAACCTCATG
>CALMTS010000496.1 GCA_937872685.1 uncultured Desulfomicrobium sp. | reverse complement strand
CCTTCTCCATCCTGTACATGAAGGAGAAGCCCAGCATGGACTACGTCTGGGCGGGGCTGTGCATCCTCGGCGCGGCCTTCTTCATGTTCCGCAAGAAGCTGATGGGCGCCTGATTTTCACGGCATCGGCACACACAAGCGGGCCGCGTTCCTTGCGGAGCGCGGCCCGATGTATTTCCATGAAACCCGCCTCTACCAGACGCCCTGTTTCCAGATTTCGGCCAGGGGCTTGCGCGGTGACGGCCCTTCCCAGTCGGCGTAGGGCTTGCCCAGATTTTCCTTCAGATCCAGGACCCCGATGGTGAATCCGGCCACGACCTCGAATTCGTCCCGGTCGATGCCGAAGGCCTCGTGGATGGCGTCCTTTCTGATGCCGGCCATGCCGTGGGTGTAGAGGCCGAGCTTTCTGGCCTGCAGGGTCAGGGACATCCAGGCCGAGCCGCAGTCGTACACGGCCGTGGCGTTGGGTTTGCCGTTGTGGGTGAAGTTCTTCCTGGCGACCATGAAGCCGATGAGGGAGGCGTTTTTCGCCCATTTCTGGTTGGCGTCGACCAGCAGGCCGAGGAACGTTTCGAAGGTTTCCTCGGTGGAGGTCAGGATGCGCCAGGGCTGCTCGTTGTAGGCGGACGGGGCCCAGCGGGCCGCGTCCATGATGACGGCCAGATCCTCGGCCGGGATGGGCGTCCTGACGAAGGAGCGCGGGGACCAGCGGGCCGGGAACTCCTCGGCCACGCCGGCCAGGGGGTCGCGCGAGCTGAAGTCGGGGGAGTAGGGGGTCGGATATTTCATGTTTGCCTCCGGGGGGTTGTTTTTCATGAAAGGTATCCCCCGGGCGCGGGGTCGTGTCAACGTGCCCGTTCATTTCCCCCGTTTCGCGACGATGCGCGCGAACTGGGCCCGGAACTGCCCGGCCCCGCCGTTGGCCGGGTGGCGCAGGGCCGGGGCCGTGATGCCCATGGCCGCGAGGAGGCCCGCCGATTTCTGGCCCACGGCCAGGATGCGGGCCTGCTGGGCATAGGCGGTCAGGGCCATCAGCACGGGGCGGCCAAGCATGACTTCGTCGTCCGTTGGCGTGCGGTTGCTCAGGAGCCCCTTGCCGGGCTTGTAGGGATGCCAGGGGAAGGCGTTCCACAGGATCACGTCGCGCGGGTCCACGCCGAGGTCGTGCATGGCGCCCCAGACGATGGTCGCCGTGGGTTCGGTGAAGCCGTCGGCCTTGACGTCCACGCGGCTGGTGCGCCGGGGCGGCATCGCGAAGACCATCTCCGGTCCCAGGCCCTTGTGCCGCAGATGGCCCAGGAGCAGCCGCTCGGAGGTCATGGGGATGCCCGAGAAGTGTCCGCCCTGGTAGCCCAGGGCCTCGGCCAGGAGAATGACCGTGGCCTTTTGGCGCTCCTCGATGTAGGAGGCGAGCTGGGCCCGCCGGATGGCAGGGGCTCCGGCCGCCGCGTCGTGCAGCGGGTCCCGGTGGTGCCAGGGATTGAAGACCGGGCCGGCAGGCGAATTTTTGAGCAGTTTCATGAAGGCGTGCATGGGCCTGGGCTACACATTGGCCGGCTCCGGGGCAAGCCCCGCCTGGCGCGTCCGGCCAAAACCCTTGGGAGCACCCCGTGATCGACATCATCCATTATCCTCTGTTCATCGCCACCGCCGTCACCCTGAACCTTTATCCCGGTCCCGACACCCTCTATATCCTGGGCCGCAGCACGGCCCAGGGCCGGGCCGCAGGCGTCGCCTCGGCGCTGGGCATCTCCAGCGGATGCGTGGTCCACGCGACGTTGGGGGCCCTCGGACTTGCCGCCGTCGTCATGGCCTCGGCCGCGGCCTATCAGACGCTCAAATGGGCAGGTGCGGCCTATCTCGTCTATCTCGGCGTGACCATGCTGCTGTCGCAACCGGACGGGGCGGCGCACAAGGGGGCCGCGGCGCGATCCCTGGGGCGAATCTATGCGCAGGGCGTCGTCACCAGCGTGCTGAACCCCAAGGTGGCGCTCTTCTTTCTGGCCCTCATCCCGCAGTTCATCGCGCCGCGGGCCGCCCATCCCGGCCTGTCCTTTCTGGCTCTGGGGTTGACCTTCGTCGCCACCAGCACGCTGTGGAGCCTCGTCCTGGCCGTGGCCGCAGGGGCCTTGCACCGGCGGCTGGCCCGGGGTTCCGGCGCCGCTTGGCTGCGGCGGCTGGGCGGAGGACTGCTGGTCGGCCTCGGGGCGCGGCTGGCTTTTTCCGACTAGACCTTGACGCTTCTCCCAACGGTTTTACTCACAAATCTTGCGCCAACTCCAAACATGCCGAGGTGCTCTCATGCCCATAGTGCGATTCGTCCTGTTCTTCCTCTTCATCGCCACCCAGGCCCTTGCGGCCCAGGTGCGCGTTTCCGACACGGATTACCGCGCCTACCGGGCCCTGACCCTGGACTCGGGCCTTGAGGTGCTGCTGGTGCAGGACGAGCGCGCGTCCAAGGCCGCCGCGGCCCTGGCCCTGCCCGTGGGGAGCCTGGACGATCCCGACTCCCAGCCCGGCCTGGCCCACTATCTGGAGCACATGCTTTTCCTCGGCTCCGAGTCGTATCCCGACCCGGAGGAATACCAGTCCTTCATCACCCGCAACGGGGGGCAGACCAACGCCGCGACGGGGTACACCTCCACGACCTACATGATGGAAGTGGATCCGCCGGCCTTTGCCGAGGCCCTGCGGCGCATGGCCGACACCCTGGCCCGGCCCC
>CALMTS010000495.1 GCA_937872685.1 uncultured Desulfomicrobium sp. | reverse complement strand
TGGAGCTGCCCAACCCGAAGCTCGGGCTCCCCGCCGGGCTCAAGTGCCGGGTCGTGTTCTGACGTTCGCTCGTGGCCTCGTCACGTTCACCGCGAGGCGCCCGATACCGGTGACCCTCGCCGGAGGTGGCAGGAGACGCTGACCGTCATCGCTGCGCCTGCCTGGCGACGTGGTCGTCATGGCTGTGCGGATGAACGGCCTGGGCTCGCGTGTGTGACAGGCCTGAATCACGCCCCTTCAGTCTTCAACGACCTTCTTCAGGTCGATTCCGTACTTTCTCATGCGGTTCATGACCGTCACCCGGTTGATGCCCAGGATTCGCGCCGTTTCGGACTTGTTTCCCCCCGACTGCCGCAGCGCCCTGACGAGTTGCTGCTTCTGTTCCTGGGCCTCCGTCGCGACCGGGGTCGTTTCAGTGACGGGCTCGTCCGGTTCGAGGATGTTCTGCGGCAGGTGCTCGGGCTCGATGTACCCCTGCTCAGCCAGAACAAAGGCGTATTCCAGGGAACTCTTCAACTCGCGGATGTTGCCCGGCCAGGAATGCTGCATGAACAGGCGCATGGTCTGGGGACTCAGGCCCTTGATGTCCTTGTCGCGCTTGGCGCGCAGCCGCTGGATGAAGGAGTCGGCCAGCAGCGGGATATCCTCACGGCGTTCGCGCAGCGGGGGGAGGTGGATGGGGATGACGTTGATGCGGTAGAACAGATCCTCGCGGAACAGCCCCTGTGAAATAAGCTCCGGCAGCGTCTTGTTGGTGGCCGTGATGACCCGGACATCCACGGACAACTCACGGGTGTCGCCGACACGTTCGAAGGTCTTGGTCTCCAGCACGCGCAAGAGTTTTACCTGCACGGACATGGGGAGGTCACCGATCTCGTCCAGAAAGATGTCTCCTCCGTGGGCCACCTCAAACCGGCCCTGGCGGTGCCTGAAAGCGCCGGTGAACGCGCCCCTGACGTGGCCGAAGAGTTCGCTTTCGAGCAGGGATTCGTTCAGTGCGGCGCAGTTGAACTGCACGTAGGGCTGGTCGTTTCTCGGACCCAGATCGTGTATGGCGCGTGCCGCCAGCTCCTTGCCGGTGCCGGACTCCCCGCAGATGAAAACGGGTGCGTCGCTTTGGGCCGCCTTTTCGATGAGATGGAAAACCCGGCGCATCTGTGGCGAGCGGCCGACCATGCCGTGAAACACGTTCCGCTCGTCGAGCATCCGCGAAAGCTGCATCAGCTCGATCTCCTTCCGGTTCAGCTCCGAGAGGTCCGTCAAGGTCTCCACAGCCCCCAGAGGTTCGCCGCTGCGCGTATAGATGATGGCTGCGCTTTTGAGGATGGGAACGCATGTCCCGTCCTTGCGTACGATGTTGCACCTGCGGCGGGCGAAGATACCCTGCTCGAAGAGTTTGCACCACGCGCCGCGGGCCTCGGAGCGGACCAGCCGGCAGGCGTCGCACTTGAAGAGCGAACAGTTGGAACCGACCATTTCCTCGCGGGTGTAGCCCGTCATCTCCTCCAGCGCCTTGTTGACCATTCGGATGGATCCGTCCGGGTCCACGAGCAGAAGTCCTTCCTGCATGATCTCGACGATTTCAGTCCAGTGCGATTCCAGTGTATCCGGCGTTTCCCCGGATCCTGTCTGCATGGTTTTGCTCATGACGCTCCCTTTGCCGCAGGCATCCCCACGGCGTCGTTGGCATGTGAAGGTGGTGATTATTATTTTTACAACTGTGAGTAGTGATTAATCACTTGTCAATGCCTGGGACGGGCAGGCCGAGAGTCATTTTTGATTTTTTCCGTTCGGTTTCAGGTGGTTGCGATGTGCGGTGGCCTGCACGGTTTTGGTATGCATTGTGCTTTGTTCCCGGTCAGCCAAGGCGAGTTCAATCGAGCCATCACAATGATAAGGAGAAGAGCATGAAGAAGCAGAAGTTCATCGGCATTGCCGCGGCCCTCATCCTGGTGTCCTACGTCGGCATTTCCGTGGCCAGCGAAGCGGGCAACCCGCGCAAGGGCCGTTTCCTGTTCCGTCAGAACTGCCGCCCCTGCCACATGGAGAACGCCACCGGCGCCAAGCCTGCCCATTACCTCGGGCCGGACGCCAAGACCCAGGCCGAATGGAAAGCCGTCTTTGACAATCACGCATCCCTGCCCTGCAAGGACGAGTGGGCAAAGGTCTCCGAAAAGGATCTCCAGGATATCTTCAGCTACATGCACGGCGGCGCCAAGGATTCCCCGACTCCGGTCAAATGCGGCGGCTGATGTCTGTTCGTGTGTCTGCAACAGAAAACCTGCATGAAGGAGCATCCACATTGGAACCTGTCATAGACAGTATGAAATCCGGATCCGTGTCGGCAAAGGACTCCAAGCGACTCTCGCGGCGCGGCTTCCTGCAGGCCTCGGCGGCCGTGGCCGCCACGGCCGCCGGAGTACCCGGCGTCAGAGGCCTCGTATCCGAAGCCCACGCCAAGAGCGCCGCGCCCCAGGCGCCCATCACTTCGCACTACACCGTGTGCGACATGTGCTTCAACCGCTGCGGCATGATCGCGCGGGTGCAGAACGGTCGCGTGGTCAAGCTCGACCCCAACCCGAAGTTCCTCAAGTCCCGCGGCATGATCTGCGCCCGTGGCAACGCGGCCATCGCGCAGCTCTACGACCCGGATCGCCTCAAGACCCCGCTGCTGCGCAAGGGGAAGAGGGGAGAGGGCAAGTGGCAGCAGCTGAGCTGGGACCAGGCCCTGGACCACATGGCCGAGCAGTTCACGCGCATCGCAGAGAAGTACACCCGCTGCGGTGTCATGTTCTCACCCGGTTCGGACATGCAGTCCCAGTTCCTGAACCGTTTCGCCGAAGTCTTCGGCTCCTACAACGTCACGTCCCACGAGACCCTGTGCCTGCTGAGCAAGAACAGGGCGTACCTCGACACCTTCGGCGAGACCCCGTACCCGGACGTGCTCTACACCAAGTACATCATCATCGCCGGTGCCAATCCCTTCGAAGCCATCATCACCCCGGACACCATGGACCTCATGGAGGCCCGGCGAAACGGCTGCAAGATCGTGGTTCTGGACCCGCGGTACACCAAGACCGCGGCCCTGGCCGACGAGTGGTACGCCATCCGGCCCGGCACGGACATGGCCTTCTTCCTGGCCATGAGCAACGTCATCATCCAGGAGCGCCTGTTCGACCCCGATTTCGCGGCGGAGATGCTCCACGGGCTGGACGAATACGCCGCCCACGTGCGTGACTACACGCCCGAATGGGCCGAAGGGGAGTGCGGCATCCCTGCCGGGGACATCCGCCGCATCGCCCGCGAGATCGCCAAGGCGGCGCCGGAGGCCATGGTCTACCCCGGACGGCGCAGCTCGGACTACGAGGACTCCACGCAGATCCGCCGCTCCATGGCCATCGCCAACGCGTTGCTTGGCAACTGGGACCGCCCCGGCGGCATCCTGGCGGCCCGCGAGGTGGGCGTGCGCAGCCCGTACTACGATGTGCCCTGGTACGACGACAACCCCGATGACCGCATCGACCACGGCATGGCGCCGGGCCTGATCCATCATGAAGGCTCCTTCAAGCTCATGCGCGACGCCATCATCAAGGAAGAACCCTATCCCATCCGGGGCTGGTTCACCTTCAAGACCAACTTCATGCAGACCGCGGCCAACCGCCGCAAAACCCTCGAAATGCTCGAGCACCTGGATTTCGTGGTCAACGCCGACATCGTCATGAGCGACACGGCCTGGTACTCGGACCTGGTGCTGCCTTCCCCGAGCTTCCTGGAGCGCGACGACCCCGTGGGGGCGCTGCAGGGCTCCTCGGCCTGCGCCTGCGCCGTGTGGCGCGACGCCGTCGTGCCGGCCATGTACGAGTCCAGGCCCATGCTCTGGATCTGCCAGGAACTGTCCCGCCGGCTGGGCTTCGGCGAGAGCTTCAACTTCGACATCGAGCAGTACCGCCGCTGGCAGCTGGAGGGCATCCCCGACGCCTATGACGTCATCAAGGCCGACGGCGTCTACTACAACCCGAGCAAGGTCTACGGCATCTACTTCGACACGCCCCTCAAGACCCTGGCCAAGAAGATCGAGCTCTACAACCAGCGCTACGTGGACGAGGGCCTTGATCCCATGCCCGTGTACAAGGCCCCGCGCCGCAAGGACGGGACGTTCAGGCTGGTGGTCGGACGCACGGCCTTCTTCACCCACAGCAACACCAACAACGGCCTGCTGATCGAATTCATGGACGAGAACGTCCTGTGGATGCACCCCGCGGCCGCCTCCCGCCTCGGACTCGGGGACGGGGAAAAGGTTTCCGTGGCAAGCGGCGCGGGCAGGGTCGAACTGTCCCTGAAGCACTTCGAGGGCATCGAGGAGGGCACGGTCTACATGGCCACCGGCTTCGGTGCCCTGTCCCCCGGGCTGCACCTCGTGCACGGCAAGGGGGCCAGCATCGCCGAGGTGCTGGAGGACCACGCCGACCACATCTCCGGGAACATGGCCATGCACGAAACGCTGGTCACCGTCAGCAGGAGGGGTGCATGATGAAGAAATACGCCATGGTCATCGACTCGTCGCTGTGCATCGACTGCAAGGCCTGCATGGTTTCCTGCAAGGTGCAGAACAGCGTGCCCACGGGTCACTGGCGGAACTGGATCAAGCACACGGTTCCGGATTTCACCCAGGGCCCCCTGACCAGGACCCATTTCCAGCCCGGCGGATGCATGCAGTGCGACAACCCGACCTGCGTGCAGGCCTGCCCCAGCGGGGCGACCTACAAGGACGCGCAGACCGGCGTGGTCCGCGTGAACGAGGGGCTGTGCATCGGCTGCGGCAACTGCATCACCGCCTGCCCCTACGGCGCCCGGTTCCGCCATCCGGAAAAGAGGGTGCCGGACAAGTGCGACTTCTGTCTGAGCTCCGGCAGGCTCGAACGGGGCCTGGTCCCCGCCTGCGTGGATACCTGCCCGACCAAGGCCCGCGTCTTCGGCGACCTGAACGACCCGGACAGCGAGGCGTCCAGGCTTCTCAAGTCGCGGCCCACCATGCGCGTGGAAGCCAAGGGCGTCGATACGAAGCCCAACATGTATTACCTGGCATCCACGGCTCCCCTCGATTGGGCCGGGCAGGTGCAGTTCCCGCCTGCGTTCCGGTCCATGGCCGCGGTGGTCAACCCGGTGGTCAAGATCGCCGCAGGGGTCACGGCCCTGGGCGTGGCGGTCATGTGGGTGCGTCAGCTTCTCTCCCCGGGCGACGGGGAGGGCGAATCGTCAGCCCCGAAGAAGGAGTGAGCGCATGAGCGAGAAAATGATCCATAGACATACCCGGCTGTCCATCTTCATGCACTGGTTCAACGCCTTCTGCTGGATCGCGCTTCTGCTGAGCGGGCTCGGACTCATCCAGAACGAGCAGTTGAATCCTCTCGGAGCCGGTTTCCCGGCCATGATGCGCGCCCTCTTCGGCGGCGGCGCGAACCTGCTGCTCGTTCATCAGTACCTGGGCATGACCTGGGCCGGGGCATTCCTGCTCTATGCGCTGCTCAAGCCCCGCGACACCTGGACCTTCCTGAAGGAGGTCTTCTCCGTGTCGCCGGGCCGGGATCTGCTCTGGCTGGTGAAGATGAACCTCAAGATGACCATGGGGCCCGGGAGCCTGGGCCGCTTCGGCCTGACGCCGGACATGCCGCCCCAGGGGTTCTACAACTTCGGCCAGAAGCTCTTCGCCCAGGCCTCGGTGATCGGCGGAATCGTCATCGCGGTCACGGGCGCGATCATGTTCCTGTCGACCATGGTCATGGACAGCGTCGATCCGGTGGCCTGGTCCCGTACGATCCATTACCTGCATCAAAGCACCGCCTCACCATGACGGGCACTATGGCACTGCAGATTAACCGCC
>CALMTS010000494.1 GCA_937872685.1 uncultured Desulfomicrobium sp. | reverse complement strand
TTCGAGCTCATGGACACCATGGCCCGCCACATCTCCTCGGCCCTGCTGAACATGCGCCTCACGGAGCAGCTGGCCCGCTCGCGGGAGATGGAGATCATGGGCCGGGTCTCGGCCTTTGTGCTGCACGACCTCAAGAACCATGTGTACACCCTGTCGCTCATGGCCGAGAACGCGCGCAAGTACATCGCCATCCCCGAGTTCCAGAAGGACCTGGTGGACTCCCTCGGCAGCACCGTGGGCAAGATGAAGATCCTCATCTCCCAGCTCAAGGGCCTGCCCGACCGCCAGACCCTGAAGCGCGCCCCGGCCGGACTCCTGACTCTGGCGCGCGAGTCCACGCGCCTGCTGCGCCAGGAGCAGCTGGCCTTCAGCGGCGAGGACGCCCGGGCCCTGGTCGATGCCGAGGAGATGGGCAAGGTCATCCTGAACCTCTGCCTCAACGCCCTGGAGGCCTCGCCCGACGGCCGGCCCGTCACCGTTTCGGCGGGGTCCGCCCCGGAACCCTTCGTGCGCGTCACGGACCAGGGCGGGGGCATCGACCCGGAATTCGTCAAGAACGGCCTCTTCGAGCCCTTCAAATCCACCAAGGCCAAGGGCATGGGCATCGGCCTCTACCAGTGCAAGCAGATCGTCGAGGCCCATGGCGGGCGCATCGAGGTGAAAAGCGCGGTGGGCGAAGGCGCGGAGTTCACGGTGTGGCTGCCTGGCGGGGAAGGGTGACGGGAATTTTCCGGATTGGCGGGCGTTGCGGACGGGTGATGGGGCCGGGCGGTTTTTTTGTGGAAAAACGTGATTGGGCGCGCGGGGATGGCTGACGCGGGCCCGGGTTGCAAGCATCGAGGGAATACGTGGAAAATCTGCTTATCGTTGACGACAATGAAGACGTCCTGACCCAACTCAAATGGGGGCTGGCCGGGGACGACTACCGGCTTCACCTGGCGACGCGCGTGGACCAGGCCCTGGAGATCTTCCGCAAGGTCTCGCCCGGCGTCGTGACCCTGGACCTGGGGCTGCCGCCGCATGTGGACTCCTCCGAGGAGGGGTTCCGGGGACTCTCGGAGATGCTCAAGATCAACCCGTCGGCCAAGGTCATCGTGGTCACGGGCAACGACGAGCGCGAGAACGCCCTGCAGGCCATCAAGCTCGGTGCCTTCGACTTCTTCCGCAAGCCCATCGACCTGGACGAACTGCGCGTCATCATCCGCCGCGCCTTCCACCTCCATGCCATCGAGCGGGAGAACACGGTGCAGCAGGGCGCGGTGGAGGAGGAGGTCCGGGACCACTGCGGCATCGTCGGCGCCTGCCCGGCCATACGCGGGGTCCTGAACCTCATCGGCAAGGTTGCGGCCTCGGACGTGCCCATCCTCGTCTCGGGCGAGTCGGGCACGGGCAAGGAGCTGGTGGCCCGCGCCATCCACTCCAGGAGCCTGCGCAAGAAAGGGCCCATGGTCTGCATCAACTGCGGCGCCATCCCCGAGAACCTCATCGAGTCCGAGCTCTTCGGGCACGAGAAGGGCGCCTTCACCGGCGCCGTGTCCACGGTCCAGGGCAAGGTCGAGTACGCCAGCGGCGGCACCCTCTTCCTGGACGAGATCGGCGAGCTGCCCGTGAACCTGCAGGTCAAGCTCCTGCGCTTCCTGCAGGAGATGGTCATCCAGCGCGTGGGCGGCCGCAAGGACATCGCCGTCAACGTGCGCATCGTGGCGGCCACCAACATCGACATCGCCGCGGCCATCGCCGCCGGCACCTTCCGCGAGGACCTCTACTACCGCATCGGCGTGGTCAACATCCACCTGCCGCCCCTGCGCGAACGCGAGGGCGACGTGCGCCTCTTGTCCGAGTATTTCCTGAACCGCATCGCCGCGGACCTGGGCAAGAACGTGACCGGCTTCGCGCCCGACGCCATGGCCAGCCTCGAAACCTACGCCTGGCCGGGCAACATCCGCGAGCTGGAGAACAGGCTGCGCCGGGCCGTGCTCCTGACGGACTCGACGCTGGTCACGTCCGAGGCGCTGGGCTTTGGCGGTGACGGCGGCGCGGGCGGGCAGGACGGCTTCAGCCTCGGCGACAAGACCCTCAAGGAGGCCCGGGCCATGGTCGAGAAGAAGATGATCGCCGCCGCCCTGGCCAAGCACGAGGGGAACATCGTGAAGGCCTCGGAAGCCCTGGGGATCAGCCGTCCGACCATGTACGACCTGCTGAAGAAGCACGGCATCGAGAACTAGGGACGTCCGTGCATCTCCTTCCCAGGCTCGAAGCCCTCAGGCATTGCCGCCTTTTGGACGAGTCCTCCCTCCGCGTGCTCCTGGTCGAGGCCAGGGCGGGCCAGGGGAAGACGGCCCTGGTTTCGCAGTTCGAGGCCACCGGCGGGCGGCCGTTTTTCTGGGTGGCCTGCCAGGAGCGGCACCGCGACCCCTCGGTCCTGTACGCCGAGGTGCTGGGCGCCATCTGCGAGGGCGTCCCGCGGGAGCGCCTGGAAGAGCTGCGCGGGCTGCTGCGGTTGCAGATGCCGCCCGCCGAGGTGCCGGAAAAGGCCGCCGTGTTCCTGGCCGATGAACTCAATGCCCGCCCGGGGCTCGTCCTCGTTTTCGACGACGCCCACGAGCTGGAGGAATCCCTGTCATGCCTGCTGCTGCAGCGCCTGGCGGCGGCCACCGGCGGACATGTCCGTTTTGTCCTGGTGTCCCGCTACCCGGTCCTGCACGGGGGGCAGCCCCTCTTCCCCCGCAAGGACTGCCTCGTCGTCGACAACGATCTTCTGGCCTTCAGCCGCGAGGAGATCGCGGCCCTGTACAACCGGCACTACGGGGTGCCGGTCGATGCCGCCATGGTCAACACCCTCCTGGAGGCCACCGAAGGATGGGCGGCGGGCCTGAGCCTCTTGCGCGACAACCCGGCCGATCACGCGCGGCTGCGGCAATCCGGCGGCGAGGACTGCCTGGACACGTTCTTCGCCAGGCAGCCGTTGCTTCGCAGCCTTTCCGGCGAGGCCGAGCAACGTTTCGCCATGCTCGGGCTGCTGCCGGTCATGCCCGCCGGGCTGGTCTCGCATCTGGTGGACGCGCCCGTGGCGGACGTGCTGGGCGAACTCGCCGGCATCAATTTCTTCGTGCGTTCGGACCTGCGCCGGGGAGAGCGGCATTTCGCGTTCCACAACCTCTTTCAGGTTTTTCTGCGCAAGCGGGCCGAAACGCTTGCGCCCGAGGGCCGGAGGGCGGAGTTCCTCGGAACCGCCGCCGCCTGGCACCGCGCCAGGGGCGAGGACGAGCTCGCGCTGCACTGCCTCGCCGGGTCCCGGGACTGGGCGGCGCTGGAGGAGGCCCTGGGCGCGTGCGGCCTGGGCCTGCTGGCGGACAACAAGGTCGGGACGATTCTGGCCATCATCGGGCATGTCCCCGCAGACCTGGCCGGCGGGAGCGGCACCATGCTCCTGCTCGCGGGCCTGGCCCGACTGGCCGCGTGCGACGCGGACGCGGCGGCCGTGCTGGGCCGGGCGGCCCGGGTCGCGGCCCGTGACGGCAACGAACGTGCGGAGCTGCTGTCGTGGTGCGGCATCCTGAACTACCACCTGATCATCGGCAACCGCCTGGACGAGCTGCCCGCCATCCTGGAGCGCGCCGCGGCGCTGTTCAGGCGCAATGCCGGGGTGCTGCCCGTGCCGGCCGCGATCCAGTGCGCCTGCGCCATATCCTCGATGTATTCCTACAGGTACGGAAAGCTGGCCCTGGCCCGGGTGTTCGCGGTTGCGGCCACGGCCCTGCATGTCGGCTCCGGGTCCCCCCGGAAGTGCTACCCCGCGTTCATGGCCAATGTCTTTGCCGACTGCGTGGCCGGCTCCATGCTGCATATCCTGGACAGGTTCGAGGAATTCTTCTTCGCGCGCAACGACAGGTCGTTTTCAGGGTTCGACCGCTTCCAGGTCGAAACCCTGCATCTGAACGTCGTCGAAATGGCCGGCCGCTTCGAGCACTACCGGGCCGAAAAGGAGGAACTGACCAGACGGCACGCCGGCGTCCTGGAAGCCTCCTACATCGGCGGTTTTCTGGGCGTGTGGGACATGGACATCCTCATGGCCCGGGGCGACTGCTCCGGCGCCCTGGCCCTGGCGGAGAAGCTCGTCGCGGACCCGCGGGCCGAGAGCCAGCCGCACCTGCTGAGCCAGTTCCTGCACTACAAGGCCCTGGCCCTGGCCCACTGCGGCCGGACCGAGGGGCTCATGGACGCGGTCCGCAAATCCCTGCGCATGCGGGCCCGGGACCCCAAGCGCTACTTCCTGGCGCTGAACAGGATTTTGCTGGGCGGCGCACTGACCATGACGCCGTGGAGCAGGGCAGGGGAGCGCATGCTCCGGCGGGGCCTGGCGGTCACCCTGGAAATGGGCGAGCACTACAACCGCGCGAGCGCGTATTTCTATCTGGCCGCGCACCTCGGGCGGCAGGGCCGGACGGACGAGGCGCTGGACCACATCCGCCTGTGCTTCGAAACCATGCACGCATCCGGAAACACGCATTTCTTCGGCATGAGCGGCCAGGTCCTGCCCGTGATTCTCGGTGCGGCCGTGCGCGGAAAGCTCGAGACTGGTTTCGCCCGCAAGCTGGCCCGGGCGCGTCTGGACGCGGACATTCTGCCCGACGGCAGCCTCATGCCGCTGCTCTTCATCGACGACATCGGCGGGCTGCATCTGCGCTGCGGCGGGGCCGAGCTGACCGGCGACAGCCTCGGGCCGCGGTCGCGGGAGCTTCTGGGCCTGCTCGCGGCGCGCCCCAGGCACGCCATGCCGGTGGAGGAGATCGCCCAGACCCTGTGGCCCGACAGTTCCATGGACAAGTCCAGGACCACCTTCGACACGGCCCTCTCGCGCCTGCGGGCGGCCATCGCCGGGGCCTTTGGCCAGGGCCGCGGCAAGGCGCACCTGCAGACGAAAAACGGCATGCTCGCGCTCTGCCACTGCCGCATCGCCTCGGAACTCGCCATGCGCCACGCCGCTGAAGGCCTGGACCTGGCCCGGCAGGGCAAGCCGTGGCAGGCCTGCGGCTCCTTCGAGGCCATGTCCGTGCTCTTCCGCCCCGGAGCCGCGAGCCTGGAGGCGTTCCCCCTGCAGGGGTGCGAAAATGTCCTGGAGGCGTACCGCGTCTGGGCGGACCTGCAGACGCGGTGCGGAAACACCGCCAAGGCCCTTGAAATCGCCGGAGACGCCGTGTCCCTGGCCCCGCTGACGACGACCCTCCAGCGCCTGCGCTACAACCTCCTGACTGCGCTGAAGCGCCCCCGGGAAGCCTTCGAGGGCCTGCGCCGTTATCGCTGCCTGCTGGAGGACGACGGCTATTCCGTGGAGGAGATCGCAGACATCATGGATCAGATCTTCGCCGTTTGACTCCCGCGCTTCTCTTTGGTTCATCCGCCTGAAGTTTGCATGCATCGTCAGACGTCTCCTTGATGGCGCTGCAATATATCTTCATTCACATTACTGTAATGCGCGTAATAAAGCATGGATTGCCACGTCGAAGACTCCTCGCAATGACGATTTGGCTAATGCTT
>CALMTS010000493.1 GCA_937872685.1 uncultured Desulfomicrobium sp. | reverse complement strand
TGCGTTCGGGACGCAGAGACCGGAGGTTCAAATCCTCTCATCCCGACCATAAGAATACAGGGAGTTAGATGTAAAAATCTGACTCCTTTTTCTTTTGCTGACAACCCTCCCCGCACCATTCCCCGCACGAATATCAATTCCTGCCCTCTCCCCTGGGATGAAGCCGGCCACGATGTCCTTTTTTCCGTGTATCATAGTGATCTCGCGGCACCCTTTCTGGGGTAATCTTGCTGTTGTACCGCGCGGAATTTTCCTATCCCAATTTTGACCAGAGGAAAAAATGAGAGCCCGCGACGGCCTCGAAATCGACGTTCCAGACTTTGGCCGCCTAACTCGACCCGGCTCGCTTACGACTGCACATATGTGCAGCACGCCTACACGTATGGGACATGGGAGGGGGAGGACAAATACATTGTGCACTCGGTCCGTTATGGATAGTCGCCCTCGCAAAGAAACAATATAACCGCTTGCAAGCCTCTTCCAGCCGATCTGGTCGGCGTTTTATGACCGACTTATATCAAATTTAAACGAAATCCCACCCAGCAGGGACTTTCTCGCCTTCACGGGGGAAGCCACATGTATCGCTTTGACTTTCAAATACTTCATGATACACATGATTCTCTTATATTAGCATATTTCGCGCCTTTTCATCTTCTTCGCAATTCCGAGCACATAATATGATTTCCTACTTATTTCGTGGTTCAATCCGAAAGAAACTCATAATTCTTGTCATCATGGCGAGCCTGCCTGTTTTTCTCGTTCTTGTAGGCCATGAAATGTCGACGAGACGGGAAGCCATCCGCCGCGCTGAAGACGATCTCCATATCCTCCTGAAAGGATTCACGGAATCGCAGCGCCGCATCAGTGACTCCACCAAGGCCCTGTTGCAAACCATCGCGGCAATGCCCGAAATACAAAATGCAGATGTCCAGAAGGCCAAATTAATCCTCGCGACGCTGCTCAACGCCAACCCTATCTACACAAACGCCATTCTGCTCGACCGTGAAGGCAATGCTCTGGCCATGGGAAAAGGGGATCCTTCGGGGCTCAATTTCGCTGACCGTAAGCAGTTTCGGGGGGCCATGGAGACTAAAGCCTTCGCCTCCGGAGAATACGTCGTCGGCAAGGCTACCAACAAGTCCATCTTTCCCTTTGGCATGCCGGTTCTCGACGCCCACGGGGAAATACAGGGCGCCATCATCGTTGGTGTTAACCTTACGTATTACGAAGAATTCATCACCAGGGTGAATTTTCCTGCAGGGGCTTTTTTTGGAATCAGTGACCGCAACGGCATACGGCTGTATCGACACCCTGCAAAGGGAATCCCATTCGGGGAACCCATCAAGGATGATGTGTTTCAGGCGGTGAAAGCAGTCAACTCCACGGGTACCGTTATTGCCAAAACATCAGCTGGCCTAAACAACATCATCGCCTTTGATTCGCTACAGCTCAGCGCCGAGAGCACTCCATACATGTACATGTTTTTGGGCATGGACAAATCCATCGTGCTCAAAAACGCCAACATGAATCTCGTGGAGAGCGTAACCATCAGTCTCCTGGCGATGATGATTGCCCTCTCGTCGGCATGGATTGTCGGTTGGCGGGGAATCGGACTCGATATCGAGAGACTGACCCGCGTGGCGTACGATTTGAGCCAAGGCAAAGCCTCACGCAGCAGCGGGGCCGATTATGCCGATGGCGAGGTCGGCCAATTGGCCAGCACCTTCGATACCATGGTTGAAGTGATCATCAAGCGCGAAGAGGAAAGAGATGAGGCGCAGAACCGCCTGTCTGAAAGCGAAGAACGGTATCGCACCCTCATGGACAATAGTCCGGCCGGGATCGTTCTCGTCGATCCGGCCACACTCTGCATCGAATTTGCAAATCCCGAATTCATGCGAATTTTCGGCTTTGATCCGAAAGAGTCTGGCAGCAGGGGACTCCATGATTTCCTTCCACTCTCCGCGATTACGAACCTTGCCGCAAAATTTCAGGAACAGCCCAAGGAAGGAATCATCTTCTCGCTTGCGGTGCCTTGTATGGACCGGAGCGGCAAGCAAATCCTGGCGGACATCACCTCCATCCTGATCACATTACAGGGGCGCAAACTCGTAGCCAGTTTTTTTACGGACATCACCGACCAGAAGCGCTTTGAAAACGATCTCGTTATCGCCAAGGAAGCCGCTGAAACCGCCAACAGGGCCAAGTCCGAATTCCTGGCCAACATGAGCCACGAAATTCGCACCCCGCTCAACGGCATATTGGGCATGTTCCAACTGCTCGAAACGTCCCCCCTGAATGAAGAACAACTGCAATTCTGCTCCCTAGGAATTCAATCTACCAAACGCCTGACAGCCCTCCTCGCTGACATTTTAGACCTCGCTCGGGTGGAGGCACGCAAACTCCTCATCAGCTCCGACTGCTTCGACCTGCACAATATCCTGACCCACACCATTGCCCTCTTCGAACCTGTCTCCCTCAAAACCGGCGTCAATCTGACGCACTACATCGACCCTGCTCTCCCAAAAAGCGTGGAAGGGGACCCGCTCAGGCTGCAACAAGTACTTTCGAATCTCATCGGTAACGCCTTCAAGTTCACGCAATCCGGCCACATTTTTGTGGAGGCATACGTGCTCCCGGAAACAACAGCAGGGAAGCAGCGAGCTTTTTTCTCCGTTTCCGACACAGGATGCGGAATCCCCGATGACGCCCTGAGCACCATGTTTCTGCCTTTCACGCAAATCAGTCAGGGCTACACGAAAAATCACCAAGGAGCAGGTCTGGGACTCAATATCAGCAAACAATTGGTGGAACTCATGGGTGGAACCATTGCCGTCGAAAGCGAAGTCGGAGTCGGCACGAGTTTTCATTTCTGCATTACGTTCGGCATCTGTCCAGACATTCAAACAGTCCCCGAACCCGAAGAATCGAATCTCACGACACCGGCAACAGGCAGGGTGCTCCTTGTGGAGGATGACGAGGTGACGCTTTTCTCCACTCGCAAGCTCTTGGAAAAATGCGGACACACTGTCACTACCGCCGTGAACGGAAAAGAAGCCTTGAATCTTCTGGCTGCACAAAACTTCGATGTTATTTTTGCGGACGTGCAGATGCCCGTCATGGACGGAATCGAAATGACCCGCATAATCCGCAGTTCTGAATCCATCGACAGAAAGAGGAAGACACCAATCGTCGCCCTGACTGCCTATGCCATGCCCGGTGACAGGGAGAAATTTCTTCAAGCCGGAATGGATGAATATCTGGCTAAGCCCATCTCGATGGCGGAACTAAGGCTTACTCTCGATAAAATTCTCCATAAATGAATGCCCTGGAGCTCTTTTTGAGCGATGATGATCGTGGAGTCGAAGCGTTCAGTCACAACCTCCACCCAGCTAGACACGTCATATCGCGCAAAAAATTATTTTCGCCAAGCAAGCCCTACCCTGTCATCCTGACCAATTATCGAGGCGGGCCTTCTCTCCTGCTCCGTGCCATTCGCCCTCATCCCACACCTCACCGGATTCTGGGCTCTGCCCCCTGCCTGTCTGCTCTATTGGATTGAACGAGACCCTTGTCACCTCGTCCTCGGCAGCCATGGTCGAGGACCTGTACAAAGCACGCCACTCCGGCACGGCCATGGAGGGCTTTGGGACCATCTTCGACGTCGGGCACGTCTCTGGACCCATTCTGGGAGGTCTGCTGGTCAGAGCGCTGGCTATGGATGGGCTCTCGCACTCATGGCCTGCATCCTGATCGTCATGATCCCGTGATTCCGGAACGCCACGGGCATGAAGTGATACCCAAGCTTCACAACCCAAAATTTCCCATATAAATTCAAAATGTTAGGACAAACAACGCAGACCGGATCTGAATGCCGGTTTTGAATACTTTTTAACGTATCGTAACCTTACGAAAGATCCAGGGCCCATCATATCGCGGTTATTTCCTGATAGAGAAATATTACTGCAAACATTTTAGTACATTATTGTTAATCGTCACTGCTCGACTCTCCGAACCCCTCTTGCCAGGGGAATCGGCATTCTGTGGCTTGCCGGGCGCCTACCAACCATAAAATTCACGGAGATCCGAGCCCGCATCCTGCGGAATGCCTCCCTGTTGTGCACAGGACGCTTTTTTACATTAATGCAAAAAAAAGCGCCGAACCAAGACCACATTTCCGTCGTCACTGAATACGCCGCTCGACATGGCACACAACTAGCTGAATTTAAAAAATATTAATCGAAACAATAGTCCTGGCACCATTCGTGCTCATCTCTGCGAGGCCGACAGGGCAGCCATCGCGCCCGAACCTCAAACCAGAGATCAAGCAACGCATATGAAAGATATAGACATGCTCTGGGTCATCGTCTCCGCAGGCCTGGTTTTCCTGATGCAGCCGGGATTCATGTGCCTCGAGTCGGGACTGACCAGATCGAAGAATTCCATCAATGTGGCCATCAAGAACTTCGCCGACTTCATCCTCTCCGTCGGCGTCTTCTGGCTTCTGGGGTACGGATTCATGTTCGGCGCCTCGGCGGCCGGCATCATCCAGTCATCGGACTTCGCCCCGAGTCTCGATTCTACCGACGGCGGCACCGCGGCCTTCTTCTTTTTTCAGGCCATGTTCTGCGGCACTGCGACGACCATCTTCTCCGGGGCGGTGGCCGAGCGCATGCGCTTCTCCGCCTACCTTGTCGTCGCGTTCTTCTTCTCCCTGTTCGTCTACCCGGTTTTCGGCCACTGGGCCTGGAACGGTCTGGACACGGGCCTCCTGACCGGCTGGTTGGGAGCAATGGGATTCGTGGATTTGCCGGCTCAATGGTCGTACACGGCGTAGGGGGATGGCTGGCCTTGGCGGCACTCATCGTGATCGGGCCTCGACAGGGACGGTTTCCCGCCGACGGCCCGCCGCGGGAGATCAACGCCAGCAACCTGCCCCTGACCGTGCTCGGAGCTTTTCTGCTCTGGTTCGGCTGGTTCGGATTCAACGGGGGGTCCACCCTGGCCCTCGACGCGAACGTCCCCATGATCGTCGTCCGAACGACCCTGGCCGGCGTCGCGGGCGGGGCGAGCAACCTGCTACTCGGCTGGATGCTCACCAGAACCCCGAAGATCACCTATCTCATCAACGGCGTCCTGGGCGGGCTGGTGGCGATCACCGCCAACTGCCATGCCGTGACCTGTCAGGCCTCTGTGTTCATCGGGCTGGTAGCCGGCGCGGTCTGCCTGGGAGGGGAGCTTCTGCTGGAAAGGCTGCGTATCGACGACGCCGTCGGCGCCATCCCGGTCCATCTCGGATGCGGAATATGGGGCATCCTGGCCGTGGCCTTCTTCGGAGACCCCGAAGTGCTGCAGACGGGGCTCAGCATGCCCGAACAACTCTGGGTCCAGTTTCTCGGAGTGTTCGCGGCATTCGTCATTGCGTTCCTTATACCCCTGCTTGTGCTGCGGCTGATGTCCCCCTTCTTCCCCCTGCGCGTGTCCCCCGAGGACGAGGACACCGGGCTCAACGTCAGTGAACACGGGGCCAGGACCGATATCCACGATCTTTTCGAAGTTCTGGACCGACAGGCCGCCACGAGCGATTTGAGCCTCCGTGCCCCGGAGGAACCGTTCACCGAGGTCGGGCACATAGCCAGACGGTACAATCAGGTCCTCGACGCCCTGCACGAGGCCGTCTCCAAGACCGAAGCCATCGTCAGGAACGCCACCGACGCCATTCTCGTCTTCTCCACAGACACGCTGCGCATCATCTCGGCGAACCCCGGGGCGGCCATCGTCTTCGGATACCCCGATTCGGCCATGCAGGGCATGTCCGTACCCAAACTCCTGGATGTCCAAGGGGACAGGGATGCGGCCTGGATCTCCTCGCTCATGCACAGAAAGCACGGAGAAATCTCCGGGCGCAGGGCCGACGGGAAAAGAGTCGCCCTCGAGGCCGTCGTGACGGAATCCGCCGGCCAGCAGGGCGGCTTCTACATCGGAACCTTCCGGGACATCTCTGAGAGAAAGCGCCACGAAGATGAGCTGCGCAGAGCCGAGGAGAATTTCCGCGGCATCTTCGAAAACGCGGTGGAGGGCATCTTCCGGACAACCCCGAGAGGGGAGTACCTGCAGGTCAATCCAACCCTGGCCCGCATTTATGGATTCGAAAGCCCCGCCGAACTCATGGTTCATTTCAAGGACATAAGCGCCCAACTCTATGTGGAAGCCGAGCGCAGGAATGAATTCGTTCGGCTTCTGCGGGAACGGGACGCCATTTTCGACTTCGAGTCAGCCATCCGCCGCAAGGACGGCAGCGTCATCTGGATCTCCGAAAACGCCCGCGTGGTGAAGGACGAGGCGGGACAGGTCGCCTACTACGAAGGCACGGTCATGGACATCTCACAGCGCCGCGCCATGCAGACGGCTCTGGAGCGTCAGAACGCCCTCTTCGGCCAGCTCTTCCAGAACTCTCCCCTGGCCATTGTCCTGGTCGACGTCCACGGCAACATCGTGGAAGTCAACAGAGGCTTCGAAGCACTCTTCGGCTACACCCGGAACGAGGTGCTGGGCCGCGACAACAGGCTTTTCATAGTGCCCGAGGACCAGCTCTCCGAAGTCAACAACGTGCGCCAGCGCGTGCTGGAAGGCGAGATCATCCAGCGAGAAACCGTGCGCAGGACCAGCCGCGGCGATCTCGTGCCAGTGAACATCCTTGGCTCTCCCGTCCGCATCGGCGGACGCACGACGAATATCTTCTGGGTGTACCAGGACATTTCCGAACGCAAGGAGTTCGAACGCCAGATCATCCATCAGGCGTTTCACGACGCCCTCACGGGCCTTCCCAACCGATCCCTCTTCCGCGAACGCCTGGGCCGGGCCGTGGAGCGCATGAAGCGCCGCCCGAACTACCACTTCGCGGCCATGCTCATCGACCTCAACAAATTCAAATGGGTCAACGATTCCCTCGGACACCAGGCCGGGGACGCCCTGTTGGTGGAAGTCGGCAGCCGGCTCAACAAGTGCGTCCGAAGCATGGACACGGTGGCCAGACTGGGTGGCGACGAGTTCGCGATCCTGCTCGAGGAGTTCAAGGCCAACAAGGAGGTCGTGGCCGTGGCCAACCGCATCCAGGGCGAGATGCGCCGTCCCTTCCGCTGGAACGACAAGGAGATCCTTTCCGGCGCCAGCGTGGGCATCGTGCTGCAGGCCCGGGACTACGCCAAAGCCGAAGACATCCTGCGGGACGCCGACATCGCCATGTACAAGGCCAAGGAACGGGGGCGCGGTCATCTGGTCTTCAACAACCGCATGCGCCAGGAGGTACTCGAGGTCATCACCCTGGAAAACGAACTCCGTCTTGCCATCGACGAGGAGCAGCTCGTGCTCCATTACCAGCCGATCTTCGATGTGCCCGGCGAAGAGCTGGAGGGTTTCGAAGCCCTCGTGCGCTGGGAGCATCCGAGGCAGGGTATGGTCATGCCCGATAAATTCATTCCCCTGGCCGAAGAATCCGGACTCATCATCCCGCTGGGGCAGTGGGTGGTCAACGCGGCATGCCGCCAGCTCGCCAGTTGGGACGACGAGGCCGAAGGCGGAAACTGCGGCCAGACCATGAGCGTCAACCTGTCCTGCAAACAGTTCGGGCAGCACTCCCTCGTCGAGATGATCTCGCGATGCCTGCGGGAAAACGGTATCTCTCCGTCGCGTCTGAAGCTGGAGATAACCGAAAGCGCCATCGTCCACGACCCCGCCACCGCCGTGGAAAAGCTCCGCCGGCTCAAGGCTCTCGGGGTGGTCCTGGCCGTGGACGACTTCGGCACCGGCTACTCTTCCCTCAGCTATCTCAGACAGTTCCCGGTGGACATCCTCAAAATCGACCGATCATTCATCAGCGGCACGGAAACACCGCGGGAAAACGCCGAGATCGTGCGATCCATCATCGACATGGCCCACAGCCTCGGCCTGCATGTCACCGCTGAGGGCGTGGAAACCCAGGAACAGCTCGAACGGCTGCAGTCGATCAGCTGCGACAGGGCCCAGGGCTTCATGTTCTCCAGGCCTCTGCCCCCGGCCGGCGCCAGGGAATTGCTGGAACAGCGAACGCAGGTCATCCGGACCGGCGCGACGGAAAACAAAGAATATTCAACTCCGTGACGGGCCCATCGAAAAGTCCCAGTGTTCCGTCCTTCAAATAAAGTGACGATAATGCTTCTCGTCCAAGGAGGTGTTTATGGTGCACGAATCCGGGTCGAGTTGAATCAGAAACAAGAAAATACCCTGATGATGTGGATTCGTTCAGGAAAAACAGAGCAACGACTGGCCTTGCGGGCTAGGACGAGTTTGCTCGCCTCAGAGAGTTTGTGCCTGCATAATTTCGCTGAAAAAACCGGACTAAACTGGCAAAGCTGCTTGAAATGGCGCAAACGCTTCTTGGGGCAAAGTCCTGATGGGCTCAAAGACAAGCAAGGGCGTGGCCGGCTCAAGAAATATCACCAGATGAACGGGTGAGAGTTATTGCGCTGGCATGCACAACCCCGCCTGATGGAGCGTAGTCCATTGAGCGCAAGGAAACATATCCTTGGAGCGCTTCCGGTTTTTTTCGTTTTCTTGCATCTCACCATTTTTAAAAAGTCTGCAAATTTTAAATTCATCAACAATCAGACAGACGGAATGGCGCTAAATTGCAAGAAAATGAATTTTATGACCTATAAATTCAGGACAAAATCATCGAGTACAGATTTACTCTGCGAAACGCTGCCACGAACATAATTATAAACATTTCTTTCATGGACATGCTGCAAAAAAATTGGCTTTGTTTCA
>CALMTS010000492.1 GCA_937872685.1 uncultured Desulfomicrobium sp. | reverse complement strand
CCGCAGGAGGTAACGCCATGCTATTCTTACAATTTTGGAAAGACAGACACAAAGCTGACCTCGGATCATCCGCGCACCCCGAACCCTCCGCCGATGCGCGCACCGATGCCGCACTTCTCGACGCCGTGGCCGGGGCCATAACATTGCAGCGGCTGGCGGCGCCCCTCGACGCCATGGGGGCACGGTTGCAAGCCACCACCGAAGAGGGGCTGCGGCAGATGGCGGTCATCGAGGAGCATACGGACGCGGTTGCCCGACGTGCAGACACTGTGGAAGGGCACGCTCGGCGCCAGGCCGAAGTGGCGGAGGAAGCAGTGGGGCACATGGCACGCCTCGAAGCCCGGCTTGGAGAAGTGGAGAGGCGCGTCGGCGAACTGTCCTCGGCCATGGCCGAACTCCTGGGCTTTGTGAACATCGTGGAGAAACGCACCGAGGGCATCGGCTCCATCGCCCACGCCATACGCGACATCGCCGCATCAACCAACATGCTGGCCTTGAACGCCACCATCGAAGCCGCCCACGCCGGGGCTGCGGGCAAGGGCTTCGGAGTCATCGCCAACGAGATTCGCAACCTCTCCCACCAGACCATGGACGCGACAGTCCGGGTCGACGGCCAGAAAGACGAAATCGGGATGAATGTGACCGCCATGGTCGAAGCCGTTCGCCGGGTGGAAGGCCTGGTGGGCCGGATGCAGGCGTCCATGTCGGCGTGTCTGGAGGACGCGCGGGTGGCGCGGCCGTGCGTGGAGGAAGGCGGCATGCTGGCCTCGGATCTGCGCGGCCAGAGCCGGGACATCGTCCAGGCTGTGGGCGCGGTGCAGGAGAGCCTCAATGCCCTGCACGAAGGCGGCGCCTCCCAGGCCGGCGAGGTCGAAGCACTGGCCGACCATGCCCGCCAGGTCAGCGACACATCCGAAAGCCAGCCCGCGGCCGTGGGGCGGCTCAGGTTCGCGGCCCATGCGCGGGCGAGACGCGCCGTCGGGGAGCTGGCCGGCAACAGCGACGTGTGCAGCATGAATAGATCCAGGGTGGAAGCGGCCTTGCGCCGGGCTCTGGACCAGGGGCTTTTCGAACTTCTCTACGTCACCGACGCGACGGGGCGGCAGATCGTGGACAACGTAGGCCAGGTTGCAACGGCCTCCGACGCCACGGCCCTGGGAAAGGACTGGTCGCACCGGCCCTGGTTCCTGCATCCCGCAGGCAAGCGGGACATCTACGTCTCTGATTTCTACCGATCGGCAGCCACGGACGCATACTGCCTCACGGTATCCGCTCCGCTGCTCGACGCCTCCGGCTCCCTCATCGGTGTCCTTGCAGCGGACGTCGATCTCGGCCGTCTGGTGGACCTGGCCCGCAATACGCAAAAAGACTGAAGACTTTTTCACTTTTTTGACAATGAAAATTCCCGCTTTGACGAAAGAGTCAAAATCCCTGTTCGTTACGGCATTCCTGGCGCAGGCCATGCCCCCTCCGCCACCGGAGAAAAGCTCCACTTCGCCATGTCGCCCCGTTCCCGGCAGATGTCCCCGGACCAGGGAGTGCCGCCCTTTCCGGCTTGGCCGAGCGAACTGAGTGCAGAGCCTGATTTTTCCGCGCCCCAGTGAGACGGCAGCCATTCCCCGTGCCCGCCCCATGACGCTTCAGCCCCTCCCGGCGCCATCCGCCTTGATCATCACCCGCCGCGCTGGTACTTTTCTTCACTGAAAAACCCGCCCCGCCCAACGCGCCCGAAGAATCCAAGGATGCACGCATGAGACCGTTCCCGCCCCTCTTCATCGCCGCCATCGTCCTCCCGGCGCCAGCCTGGGCGGCCCCGGCGACGGACGCCATGGCCTTCGCAGGGGTCGCAGCCGCGCTGGTTGCGCTGACCGTCGCCGTCATGACCGCCATGGCCGTGTACACATCCAGACGGCGCACAGGCAAACCCGCCGCGCGCGCCATCCGGAAAATCGCCGAGGCGCTCCTCGACAGGAGCGCATACCGCCTGGTCCACGACGTCGCCTTCGAATCACGGGAAGGCGTCGTCCACATCGATCTTGTCGTCATTTCGCGGTTCGGCGTCTTCGTCATCGAAGCCATGGACATGCGCGGCGAGATCGCCGGAAAAACCTTCGACCCGGAGTGGACGCGGACATCCCGGGGCGAGACGGTCAAGTTCCCGAATCCCCTGCGCCCGAACTACAACCGCAAACTGGCCCTCGGCGAACTGCTGCGGACCGGCGAGGACAAACTCTTCTCCGTCATCGCCTTCACGGACGACGCCAGATTCCAGATCGCCATGCCTGACAACGTGACCCGGGGGCAGGACTTCGTGCGGTACATCAGGTCCAGGGAAGCGGTGCTCATCGACGACAGCGACATCGACCGCATCGAGGACAGGCTCCGGGCCGCCATGGTCCGCCGCCCGGGCGGCCCGGTCCCCAGGGCCGGCAGGGCGCCTTCCCACCTGCGATTCATGAACCTCCTCAAGTTCGCCGCCATGGCCGCGGCCCTGACCGGAGGGGCTCACGTCCTGCACAACACGACGCAATACCCGGACATCCCCTCGAACTGGAACCCCGTCACCTGGTTCACCGGCAAGACTGCGACCCGGGCCGAGGTCACGAGGACGGAACCGGCCAGGCGCTGCAAGACGCCCCGGTCCGTCGGCTACGGCTTTCTGCACGTCACGGCCGGCAAGGACACGCAACTGACGCTGACGGATTCAGGGGGCGGCCCGCCGGTGCACAAATTCTCGATCAAGGCGGGCGAGTCGCGCGAAATCGAACTCAGGAAGGGGTATTACAAGGCGGAAATCATCCAGGACGGAAAGCTCCGGGTCCGGCTGGTCAGCTTCATCGGCGGCACCGGAAGGCTCGACCTCTAGCGGGCGCGGGCATCGGACGCAGGACCGGCGAAGGCCTGCGGCGGCCCTGCGAACGGGAGCGGGAACGG
>CALMTS010000491.1 GCA_937872685.1 uncultured Desulfomicrobium sp. | reverse complement strand
CATGGCCGGGTTCATCCCGGGCATCACCCTGGGCCTGCTGCTGATGCTCGCCATCTACATCGTGGCGCGCATCAAGAATTATCCGGCCCTGGCCTGGCCCGGATTCAGGCAGGTCTTCAGGTCCGGCATCAAGGCCCTGGGCGGGTTGATGCTCGTGGTCATCGTCCTCGGGTCGATTTACGGCGGCATCTGCAGCCCGACCGAAGCGGCGGCTGTCTCGGCCGTGTACGCCTACTGGATCGCGGTCTTCGTGTACCGCGACATGGGCCCCCTGAAGGAGGTCCCGCTGCGCAAGGTCGAGGAGAGCGTGGGGTCTGCCCTGACGCGCGGCCTGTGGCAGACCCTGCTGGCCATCCCCAGGTCCTGGGTGCACCCCGAAGTGCGCCACGTGGTCCTGGATGCGGCCAAGGTCAGCATCATGCTGCTCTTCATCATCGGCAACGCCATGCTCTTCGCCCACGTCCTGACCACCGAGCGCATCCCGCACATGATCGCCGAGACCATCGTGGGCTGGGGACTGCCGGCCTGGGGTTTCCTGATCGTCGTCAACATCCTGCTGCTTGTGGCCGGCAACTTCATGGAGCCGTCGGCCATCACCATGATCATGATCCCGATCCTCTTCCCCATCGCCATGAAGCTCGGCATCGACCCCATCCATCTGGGCGTCATCTGCGTGGTCAACATGGAGATCGGCCTGATCACCCCGCCCGTGGGCCTGAACCTCTTCGTCACGGCGGGCATCACCAAACGGGACCTGACCTGGGTCGTACGCGCGGCCGTGCCGTGGCTCATGATCCTGCTGGGCTTTCTGGTCCTCATCACCTACGTCCCGCAGATATCCCTGTGGCTGCCGGAGTTCATCGACAAGCTCAAAGGGTACTGACGGCCTTCGGATGACAAAATGACACGGCCGGGCCCCGCATGGGGTCCGGCCGTTTTTCGTGGGCGCTGGATGGTTGTGATGAAGAGATATCTCCGGCGGGCAGGCGTGCTTCCTCTGCATCCTGCGCTGTCCTCAAAATTCTTCCTTGAGCCATCCCAGGCAGAGGTTGTGGATGGCGTTGATGGTGGCCCGGATGGCGGCCGGGTCGTAGAAGGCCGAGTGCTCGCTTTCATTGGTGCCACCCGTGGCGGTGCGGACGGTACCGGCCGGTCCTTCCCAGAACGGGAGCACGTGCGTCGCTCCGCCCCAGGTGTTGCAGTCCGGGGCCAGGCCCGTGGCCGAGCTGAGGGGCACGGTGCCGTCCCCGAGATGACAGAGCCTGTCGTTCGCCATGCCCGGACCCTTCTTGCCGATTTCCGAAAGCCTGAACAGCCACAGGCTCTTCCCCTGCCCTATGCCGCGGTCCAACTCCGCAAAAGGCGTTTCCCACGGAATGCGGTCGCCAAGCTTGCCATCGGCATCCCGCCAGCGGACCTCGCTGTATTCGCCGCGGCTTTGCTTTCTGATATTCTCGATATCCCGCAGGCACGCGTAGCCGCCCAAGGGCTTCCTGTCCCCGCGCTCAGGGTCGGGCCTGATGTTCACGGTTTCTGTCACGCTTTCGGTCAGCCAGCTGATTTCGGTGCACGTGGCATGTCCCCCGGAGCTGAAGTACTGCACGGTGCGCGGGTGGCTGTACTGGCCGATCCTGCCGTGGAATTCGCGGGCGTTGCGCAGGTGCTTTTTGAGCTTGAAGGCCACGGAAGAGCGGTCGTTGGGTTGCAGCGGGGCCGTGCCGTAGAGCACCCGGTCAAGGGCCTCCGCGTCCTCGGGCAGGGGCTGGAACCAGTCGCCATGGATCATGCCCCAGAAGTCGCGATGGCTGCCCTTGAGGTAGATTTCCTCGTAGGGGTCGCCGTTTTGGGGATAGGACA
>CALMTS010000490.1 GCA_937872685.1 uncultured Desulfomicrobium sp. | reverse complement strand
CCGCGTCGAGGGTCTTGCGGCAATGCGCCGCCAGTTCCTGCGCCATTTCACGCAACTGGTTGTGCACCGCGGGGGCCGATTGGCCTTGCATCATGACTTCGGGGTCGTTTTCCAGGTACTTGAGGCCGATCCAGCGCGCCGGATAGCGTCCGTCCATGAAACCTGAAGTATGGATGAGGGATTCCATGCGGTCCAGGGTTTCATCCAGGTCGAGGCCGTAGGAGATGCGCAGCTGCTTTTGTTCCGGTTTGTCAATGATGGCCGCATGCGCCTCGCGCAGCAGGGACTCCCGTCCTTCGCCCGTGCGGGCCACCATCTCCAGGATGGGGATGCCCAGAAGGGCTGAGAGGCGGGTTGTGTTGATGGTCACTCCCTTGCGGCGGACCTCGTCCATCATGTTGAGCGCAATGATGACCGGAGCGCCGAGTTCCAGGATCTGCAGCACGAGGTACAGGGATCGTTCCAGGTTTGTCGCGTCGAGGACCGTGACCACCGCATCGGGGCTCATGTCCACGAGAAAGTTGCGTGCGACCAGTTCGTCATCTGTGTAGGCGGTAAGCGAATAGGTCCCGGGCAGGTCGACCACAGTGATGTCGAGATCCTTGAGCCTGAGCTGCCCTTCACGTTTTTCGACGGTGATGCCGGGGTAGTTGCCCACATGCTGCCTACCGCCGGTCAAGTTGTTGAAAAGCGTCGTCTTGCCGGAATTGGGGTTGCCCATGAGGGCCATGGTGGCGGTCATTGCAGTGCCTCCCCCTTCTCTTCGACGCTGACGGCGATCAGGTCGGCTTCGTTGTTGCGCAGGGTCAAGGTGAAGTCCCGCAGGCGCAGGGCCACGGGGTCCTTCAGGGGGGCGCGGCCCACTACGGTTATCTGCGTGCCGGGCACAAGGCCCATGTCGCGGATGCGGCGGCCAAGCTCTCCCGTGGCACTGATGGACAGGATTGTGGCGGACTGGTTTTCTTTCAATTCTCTGAGGGGCCGGGCGGGGGGCATGAAGTCTCCTTTATTAGACATGACTAACTATTGTTGCAAAAAAAAGCTCATTGAAGAGGTTGGCGCCACGGTTCCATGATCAGTCCCTGTGGGACGGACACGCGCAGTCGGGTTTGGGTTTCAGGTCGTTTCCGCAGCCGGAACAGCCGCAGCACCCAGAGTTTTTCTTGCGCAATCGCGAAATCAGGTAGATTCCTGCGATCAGGATGGCGCCTATGGTGAAAATGAGGTCGAAGGTCATGATTACTCCGTATTCAGTTTGTCTTGGCAAATTTTATATGGTGTCATGGATGGGCGCGTCAATAAAAAAAGTTAGTCACGATGAATTTTTTTGCGATCCCGGCAGATCATGGTAGGGATTTGTGTGTTCGCGGAACCGTGCCGAAGTTGATGCGCCTCGCGTGTGCGGCTCTCCAGGGAGTCGGACGGAACTCCTGCGCCGGGCACCCCGGACCTGACTCGCTGGCCAAGGAAACCCTGCCCCTGGCGATCTTGCAAAACGGTATTATGAGTTGATGATGCCCTGGTGTGGCAAGGGAGGGATTATGCGGTACGCGTTGATGGCGATTTTTTTGTGGGCCGGGACGGCCTGGGCTCAGCCTGCGGGCACTCCGCCCGAGGGCAGGGCAGCGGTCCCCGGGGCGGAGGACGGCTATTTCAGTGCCGAAGATTATCGTATCCTCAAGGAATCCCGGGAGGATGGGAGTGAGGAGACGAGAAGCCTCGTGCGCACGCGCGACGGGGTCATCGTCATCCGCAAGCAGCAGACCCCGAACGGCCCGCGCTATCAGGTCATGGACCACAGGGCGCGCAGGCATGACGGGACGGTGATTGTTGTCCCGCAATAATGAAAAAAAGTGATCCGCTCGGCGTGGCGGGAAGTCCAGGGAGCGCCAGGCGGGCTGACGCCCCTGAAAGGTGTGTTCAGGGTTTGATGTATGCGCATCCCTGCTGTTGCAGCTTGATCAGGGCGACCACGCCCGCGGGGATGGTGGAGCAACCTGGGCAGAGCGCTTCCTCGGGGATGTCAAAGGCGCGCAGGGCGTTCTGACAGACGAAGATCCTCACGTCTTTTTGAACCAGGCCTTGCACCCGGTCCAAAAATTCAGCCGCGACATCGTTGCGGAACAACCGTACCGCCGGGCCGTTGACAACCAGGTTGATACGGGCCTCGGGCTTGGCTGCGCGCAGATTCTCCATGTTGCTCAAGGCGATGCGCAGAATCTTTTCCTCGTCCAGGTCCAGATGGAAGACGACCTTCATCAGGTGCTCCTTTTTCAAAGTTTTTTTCTCTGAAAGAGCTATACAATTCACAGGGTAGGATTGCAATTGCGCAGGTCGTTCCAAAGGACAGCGCCAGGGGTTCTCGCGACAGGCGCCAGTGGCCGGGAGCAGCTTCGAGGACGGCGGATGAGGCCGACGATCGCCGTGAGGGGGTATGTTGCGGCCAGTCAAAGGAAGCTTTCATATGGCGGATGATGAAACAAGCGAATTTGCGGGGCGCTCGATGCAAAGTTGGGATGACCTCCTGTCTCGACTCAAGGACCTGGGTTGCCTGACAGTTGCGTTCTCCGGCGGCGTCGACAGCAGGTTTCTGGTCCATGCAGCCCTGCATGCGGGCGTCCCAGTGAGGCTCGTACATGTGAGCGGTCCCCATGTCGCCCCGGCGGACACGTCCTTTGCGCTGGCCTGGGCCGATGGCCGGGGCGTGGCAGTCAGGGTGCTGGAACTCGACCCGCTGGGCCTGCCCGCCGTCGCCGCCGGGGAGAAGGATCGCTGCTATGCGTGCAAGTCATTTCTTTTCAGGCAGATATGCAATGTGGCCGAGGGCGTATTGTGTGACGGCTCCAACGCCTCGGACACCGGACAATTCCGCCCCGGAATGCGCGCCCTGCATGAGTTGGGGATCGTGTCACCCCTGGCCGGAGCAGGCCTGTCCAAGGACATGATCCGCGCCCTGGGCCAGGCGACTGGTCTTGAACGACCGGAGCAGCAGTCCAGGGCATGTCTGTTGACGCGTCTGCCTTACGGCATGTCTCCGCAACGTGAGCTCCTGGTGAAATTGGCCGAAGGGGAACGTGTCGTGGAGGGTGTATTGCAGCTCACCGGGCACGGGGAAACGCCGTTTCGTCTGCGCGTCGGCCAACACGGACGTTGCGAGTTGCATGTGGCCCTTGCCACCATTCCTTCGAGGCTGACAGAGCTTATGGACAATGCACTGCATGAAGTAGGCTTCTCTCCAGTCCCGATCCTCTGCATGCCGAACATCAGCGGGTATTTCGACAGAACGCAGCCTTCATAAAATTCATGATCATTATCTTGCGGAGCGTGGCGCAGTGGTGCTAGATGCCTGTCGAGACGATTGATCAGTTCCGTTACGCGCACGCCATGGTGGCGTCACGTTCCTATCCATGCTTGGAGTGATCAATCGTCTTTTTTTTTCAAAGCCAGCGGTTGCGTTTGAAGATCAGGATGATGCCCGCAGCCACCGCCCCCGTCACCAGACAGAAGCCGACGAATCCCCAAGGGCTTTCCGAGCCGGGGATGCCGCCCACGTTGATGCCGAACAGTCCCGTCAGAAAGCCCAGAGGCAGGAACACGACCGTCGCCACCGAGAGCAGGAACATGCGCTGGTTCAGCTGCTCCGAGAAGTGGTTGACGAATTCTTCGTGGGCCAGGGACGCGCGTTCGCGTACGGCGTCCAGGTCTTCGATGTGACGGATGAGCTCGTCCGCGGTTTCGCGGATGCGGAAATGGTCGTCCGTGTTCATCCATGGGACGCGCTCCGTGACCAGGCGCGAGAGGGCTTCTCGCTGCGGCCCGAGGTAGCGGCGCAGGGCCACGGCCTGGCGGCGGACGTCCGCCAGGATCTGCCGTGCCTGGGCCGGGGGGTTGTCGATGAGCAATTCTTCCACTTCGGCCATGCGGTCTTCAAGTTCCTCGATGACCGTGCCGATATTCCCTGTCAGTCTGGCCAGGAGCGTGACCAGGAACTCACCGCTGCTGCCGGGGCCCAGTCCCTCGGCAAGGTCTGCGCGGATTTCCTTTACGGACCTGAGCTGGCGCTTGCGCGTGGAGATGATGCGGCCTTCCTCGATCCAGAGCCGGATGGAGACCATGTCCTCGGGTTCGGCCCCAGGGTTGAGGTTCACCCCGCGCAGGGTCAGCAACAGGCCTGCTCCGTGATGCAGCACCCTCGGGCGCGTCTCCTCGTCGAAAAGGGACTCCGCCACCGGCGCGTCAAGGAGGCCGGCCTCCAGCAGCCAGGAACGGGCCGAGGGGTCCGCATAGTTCAGATGCAGCCAGGGCAGCCCCTGCACCGCCGGCAGGGCTTCGCCAGGTTGCCAGGTCAGGAGCTTGCCGCGGCCATGCCCTTCGAGGGTCCACAATTCGTTCTGTATGGGAGTAGGGGTATTCATGTCTCGTGTCCGCCTGGGCGGGAATGATAAACGATTGCCGGGAGTTTGGGCCCGAGTTTGGCATTGCTTTTTCGATCCGGCAAGCGTAAAGGCGGAGCATCTTTTTGACGGTCCGGGCATGGCGCCCGGTTCAATGCACAGGAGAACACACAGTGGATTCTGGCGACAGTTGCGGCCCTAGGCGCTGCTTCCGAAAGTTCAATCTTTTCTGCCGAGCTTCCCGTCCTCATCGCGCCTGACCAGGCCGCCTGACGGAGCCTCGGCGTTCCGGCAGGTGAACCATGTTCCCAATCTTTCTTTTTCGTAGTCTGGCTTTCCGGCATTTTTTCGCCAGGAGCGGCCGGACGTTCCATGCCGCGGGTCGCGCCGCGGACCCGTACTCGTGATTCCCTGAAAGGTTTTCGGCTTCAGGCCTCGCCCGTTCTCAAGCGGGCGTGTCCGTCAGCGCATTTTCAGCCATTTCGAGGAATCGCATCATGATCACCATCCGCAAGACCATTGACGGGAAGCTTTCCCCCATCGACCATCTGGACTTCGACTGCTGGGTCAATATGATAAACCCTTCGCAGGAGGAATTGCAGCGAATTTCCATTCTCCTGGGCGTACCTCTGGACCACCTCTCGGATCCCCTGGACGCCGATGAGCGAGCGCGTCTTGAGCTTGAGGACAACGTGCTTCTGCTGGTCATTCGCGTGCCGGTGGAGAACGAGGGGGACGCCAGGGTCCCTTACCAGACCCTGCCCATCGGCGTGGTCATTACACCCACGGCCGTCATCACCGTGTGCCGGTCCGGACGGGACCTGGTCACGGAACTCCTGAACGGACGCACCCGCATCGTGGATACGGCCCAGCGCATGCGCTTCGCCATCCACCTCATGCAGCGCACGGCGCTCATGTACCTGCACTGCCTCAAGGACATCAACCGTCGTTCCGACGTCATCGAGCAGCGTCTGCAGGCCTCCACGCGCAACCAGGAACTCATCGACCTGCTGGGGATCGAGAAGAGCCTCGTCTATTTCGCCACGTCCCTGAAGGCCAATGACATCATCATGGACAAGGTCCTGCGCATGCGCAGCGTGCAGTTGACCGAGGAGGAGTCGGACCTGCTGGAGGACGCCATCACCGAGAACCGTCAGGCCATCGGCATGACCAGCATCTACAGCGACATCCTTTCCGGGACCATGGACGCCTTCGCGTCCATCATTTCCAACAATATGAACACGGTCATGAAATTTTTGACCGGGTTCACCATCATCATGATGATCCCCAACATCGTCAGCGGCGTTTACGGCATGAACATCCCCCTGCCGTTCCAGCAGACGGCCCACGCCTTCTCCATCGTCACGGCCATCACGGCCGGGGCCTGCATGCTGGCCTGGCTGCTGTTCGTCAAGAAACGCTGGCTTTAGAAAGACCACGGCCAAAAATGAAAAAGGCGGACCGCATGGCCCGCCTTTTTTGTTGCGCGTTCGGAATCAGCGATCGGCCCAAATGAGTCTCAGGCCGAGGAGCATGAGTATGCCCCCCGCGCCTTTGTGCAGCCAGGCCGACAGGGACGGCCGGGCCGACAGACGGGCATTGAGGGCGCCCGCGCCCATGGCCACCAAACCGAAGCCGAGCATGGTCAGCATGACGAAGGTCAGGCCCAGGATCATCATCTGCAGGGCCGGGTGCCCCTGGTCAGGGCGCACGAACTGCGGGAAGAAGGCCAGGAAGAAAATGGCCACCTTTGGGTTGAGCAGATTGGCCAGCACGGACTGGCGGAAAATGAGCCGGGCCGTCTGGTGCTCTCTCTGGCTTGAGAGGACGAGGGACGGGTCGGCGGTCCAGAGCTTGTAGCCGAGGTAGAGCAGGTAGAGCCCGCCGGCCACCTTGACGGCCGTGAAGGCCACTGCCGATGAGGCCAGGATGGCCGAAAGGCCGAAGACCGCCAGCAACGTGTGCCCTATGTTGCCCAGGCTGAAGCCCAGGGCCGCCGCCAGGGCCGCGGTGCGCCCTTGCGCCACGCCGCGGGTCAGGACGTAGATGATGTCCGGGCCCGGCGTGAAGATGAGGAGCAGGGACGCCGCGCTGAAGAGAAGAATCTGGTCGAAGCTGATCATGGTGTCTCCGTGGATTGATTCAGGCTCGATAATCGATGATTTGGTCCGCCGCAAGGCAACGCGCGGCCGTCTGCCGCAAAAAAAATCCCCGCCTGCAAACCAGGCGGGGATTGTGTTGTCGCGAGGGGACGGTTCATTTGGCGAACGTGCACTTGGGATAGGTGCACGCATTGCATTGCAGGCAGACGCCACCCTCGGCCAGCCGCGCCAGGTCCCGCCGGGTGATGGGCGCGTTGGCCAGCAGGCGCGGCAGCAGCACGTCCAGGCTCGTGGTCTTGAAGAAGAGGGCGCAGGCCGGCACGCCCAGGACCTGGGCTTTGCCGATGCTGCCCACAAGGGTCATGGCGCCGGGCAGCAACGGCACGCCGTGCAGGGCGCCGGTCATTCCCGCGTCCTCCAGGCCGCCTCTGGTCACGTCGTCAGGGTCCACGGACAGTCCCGCAGTAGTCACGATGAGATCGGCACCCAGGTCCAGGAGTTTCTTCGCGCCGTCGGCAATGGCATTACGGTCGTCAGGGGCAAATTCCTCGCCGATGACGCTTGAACCCAGCGCTTCGACTTTGGACCGGATGATGGGTGCAAAACGGTCCTCGATAAGCCCCTGGAAGACTTCCGTGCCCGTGACCAGTACGCCGACCCGGGCCTGGCGCAGCGGCAGGATGGAGATCAGGGGGCCGTCGCCCAGGGCGCTCAGCGCCCGGCTGAAGTTTTCCCGCGACAAAAAGAGGGGGATGGCCCTGGTGCCTGCTACGAGGCGCTCAGGCTCGACCAGGGCGTACTGCTGGCGCGTGGCGCACATGACGTGCGGAACCAGATTGAAGCGCTCCAGGGCGTCGAGATCAACCTGCAGGAGGCCTCCGGTGCTGGAGTGGAAGTCGATCTTTCCTTCCCTGGGTGCATCCGAATAGCTGATCCCCGGTCCGGCCATGCGCTTGGCGAAGGCCAGGGCCGCGTCATTTTCGTGCACCCAGGCCCCTTCGGGCAGGGTCTCGTCCTGGACGTAGACGGTGTTGCGGCCCATCTGCTGCAGGCGGCACACGTCACCGGCCGTTATGGTCTGGCCTGCGATGAACTCGGCCCCCTTGCTCTCCCCTGCCACGATGCGCGTCATGTCGTGCAGGGCCTTGCGGCCCACGGCCTCGGCCACGGGAACACGTGTGGGGGCGGCGTGCTCGCAGGTTTTGGCCGGTCCGGTTTCAACATAGGGGGCCTCCCCCTGGCAGCCGCGGCAGATGGCGCCGTCGCTGGCGGGGTAGGCTTCACGGCAGATGGGACAGGCCTCGATGCGGGTCATGTGCGAGTGCCCCAGCAGGCGCGGGTGTATGGTGATTTTTTCAAGGCGCAGGATGGCGTCTCCGGCGGATTCGATCTCCCGGAACAGTTCTTCCGTGTCCTGTTCCTTCTTGGGGACGAGCTTCAGGAACCATCCCCTGATTTGCGGCCAGTCCTGCAGCCTGTCCAGGTCCACGCTGACACGCACCCCTTCGCCTGTATACTTGTCGAACAGGGACACGGCATAGCGGCCGAGATTGACGATCTTCATCCAGTTGTTGCCGGTGCTGCACAGGGTCAGGAGCTGCACGGCGTC
>CALMTS010000489.1 GCA_937872685.1 uncultured Desulfomicrobium sp. | reverse complement strand
TGTTGTCGCGCAGGTAGTCGAAGCCGAACTCGTTGTTGGTGCCGTAGGTCACGTCGGAGCCGTATGCGGCCTGGCGCTCGGCATCGGAGAGACCGTGCACGATGACGCCCACCGAGAGGCCGAGGAACGTGTACAGCTGCCCCATCCAGGCGGCGTCGCGACGGGCCAGGTAATCGTTGACCGTGACCACGTGCACGCCCTTGCCGGACAGCGCGTTCAGGACGACCGGCAGCGTTGCCACCAGCGTCTTGCCCTCACCGGTCTTCATTTCCGCGATCTTGCCCTGGTGCAGAATCATACCGCCCATGAGCTGCACGTCGAAATGGCGCATGTTCAGGACGCGTTTGCTCGCCTCGCGGGTCAGGGCGAAGACTTCGGGCAGCAGGGAGTCGAGCTCCCGCCCGCCGGCCACTTCCTCGCGCCACGCGGCCATGCGTGCCGGGAAATCCGCATCCGACAGGGCCAGCATGGCAGGTTCGAAGGAATTGATCTGCGCCACCGTGGGCAGCAGGGATTTCAGATATCTGTCGTTTCTCGATCCGAATATCTTCTTGGTCAAATAACCGATCATGAATACTCCCGACTCATTGGTCCTGGGGACACAGAGATTCTTGCCGGCGGCTCGTTCGCCGGCTAATGTCGCAGGCCATCGCCCGCGTTCACGCACTAGGGCAGATTCGAGACAATGACAACCGCAAGAAGGATGCCATGAACGTAGCCCTCATCATCATCGACATGCAGCACGATTTCGCCGTGCCCGGCGGATCCTGCGAAGTGCCCGGCGCCCACGCCACCATCCCGGTCATCCGCAGGGTGCTCATGCGCTTCCGGGAACTCGGGCTGCCTGTCTTCCACGTCGTGCGCGAGTACCGCGCCGACGGTTCGGACGTCGAGATCACCCGCCTTGACGCCCTGAAGGAAAAAAACATGGTCGTCCCCGGCACGCCCGGCGTTCGCATCGTCCCAGGCCTGGAGCCCGAGGAAGGGGAGTACCGCATCGTCAAGCCGCGCTTCAGCGCCTTCATGTTCACGGAGCTGGACCTGATCCTGCGCCGCAAGGGCATCACGCATCTGGCCGTCGCGGGCACCCAGCTCCCCTTCTGCCTGCGCGCCACCCTTTTCGACGGGCTCTGCCTGGGCTACCGCATGACCCTGCTGACGGACGCGTCGTCCTCACGCACGCGGGAAATCCATGAGGCCAACATCCGCGACATCCGCGACGCGGGCATGGCCTGCGTGACCGTGGAGGAATACCTGCACGCCCTCACCGCGGCAGGCGGCCGGGAACCCTAGGCCGCCTCAATACCTGTTCATCTCCCGCTCCGTGTCCCGGTTCACGGCCTTCTGCTTCAAATCCTCGCGCCTGTCATAAACCTTCTTGCCCTTGGCCAGGGCCAGCTCGATCTTGATCTTGCCGTCCTTGAAATAGAGCTTGGTCGGGACCAGGGTCAGCCCCTTCTGCTCCATCCTGGCCTTGAGGGAGTTGATCTCGTGGCGGTGCATGAGCAGCTTGCGCTCCCGGTCGGGGTCATGCTGGGCATAGCCCGCGTTGGCGTAGGTGGAGATATGCACGCCCGAGAGGAAGGCCTCCCCGTCGCTGATGCGTACGTACCCGTCCATGAAGTTGACCTTGCCCTCACGCAGGGACTTGACCTCGGAGCCGGTCAGCATGATGCCGGCCTCGATGAAATCGAGGAGTTCGTAAAAATGGCGGGCCTTGCGGTTGGCCGCGATGATCTTGATGCCTGTGGGCTTGGCGCACATGGGAAAATCCTTAGAGATTGGGGCTATTCGTCCACCAGGGAGGAGTAGAACATGAGCTCCTCGGGGAAGCGTCGAAAGATCATTTCCCGGACGAGCTTGTTGTTGCGGGCCACGGACTGGCTGGTCATGACCTGTTTCAGGAGGGCGCTGCACTCCTCCATGGACGCCTGACGGACGATGCGCTTGATGCCCGGGATGGCGTGCGGCCCGAGACTGATGGAATCCACCTGCATGCCCATGAGCACGGGGATGCAGAAGGGATCGGCGGCCAGTTCGCCGCACAGGCATACCTCGATGCCCGCCCGGTGGGCGGAATCCACGACCCACTTGATGGAACGCACAATGGCCGGGTGCAGCGGCTGGTACAGGTACGACACGTCCTTGTTGGTCCGGTCTATCCCGAGCGAGTACTGGATCAGGTCATTGGTGCCGATGCTGAAGAAATCGACCTCGCGGGCCAGGAAATCGGCGGTGATGACGGCGCTGGGCACCTCGACCATGATGCCCACGGGCATGTCCTCGCGAAAGCAGATGCCCTCGGCGTGCATCTCGCGCTGCACCTCGCGGTAGAACTTCTTGACCTCCACCAGCTCCTGCAGGCCGGAAATCATGGGGAACATGATGGACACGTTGCCCAGCACGCTGGCCTTCAGGATGGCCCGCAACTGGGTGCGGAAGACGTCCCGGTGCTTCAGGCAGTAGCGGATGGCCCGAAGGCCCAGGGCGGGATTGGGCTCCGTCGCGGACTGCATGCGCATGAGCTTGTCCGCACCCACGTCCAGGGTGCGGATGACCAGCTTCTTCGGCGCCACAAGGGAGGCCATATCCATGTAAATTTCGGTCAGCTCCTCCTCGCTCGGCATTCCGTCGCGGCTCAGGTAGCTGTATTCGGACCGGTAAAGGCCCACGCCTTCGCCGCCGTTGTCGTTGACCGCAACGACCTCCTCGAAGAGCTCGATGTTCGCCAGAACCTGCACCCGGTACCCGTCAATGGTCTCGGCGGGCAGGTGGCAGGAACGCATGATGGTCGCCTGATACCCCTCGAACTGGGCCTGCAGGTCCGTGTAGCGGGCCAACTCGTCCTCGTCGGGTTCCAGGATGATGCGCCCGTGGAATCCATCGAGAATGATGATGTTGCCCTCTGCCAGATCATCCCCGAGGCCCTCCACGCCGACCACGGCCGGAATCTGCAGGGATCTCGCCAGGATGCCGGCATGGGAGGTTTTGCCGCCCTGGGCCGTGGCGAAGGCCATGATCTTGTTCACGTCCAGTTCGATGGTGTCGGCCGGCGAAAGGTCGTGAGCCAGGAGAATGGCGCGATGCGTGATGGCGTTCAGCCCGTTGGCGCCGCCCACCAGCTTGCCGAGGATGCGTTCGGCCACCAGACGAACATCCTGCATGCGTTGCCGCAGGTACTCGTCGGCGATGGCTGAGAAGACCTCCTGCAAATCCCCGACGGCACGTTCCAGGGCCCACTCGGCGTTGATCCTGGTGTTTTCGATGTGATCCAGGGCGCGTTTGCGGAACTTGTGGTCCCGGAGCATCATCAGGTGGGATTCGATGATGGCCGAGTGTTCCTTCAGGTCTTCGGGCACCAGGTTGAGGATGCGTTCCAGATCCTGCAGGGCCGCGTCGAAAGCTCTGTTCAGACGCTCTTTTTCGTGGGGCACGTCGGCATCATCGACGGTCTGGCGGGCCGTGCCTGAGAAATGGCTCTTGTTCAGGCAGTACGCCCTGCCGATGGCGATGCCTGCGGAAACCGGAATCCCGTAGAGCGTGCGCGAAGGCATCAGCGATCCTCTCCAAACATGTCTTCAAACATTCGTGTCAGGCTCAAAATGGCCTGGGCCGCGTCGGGCCCGTGGGCCCTCAGCCTGAGTTCCGTCCCCTGCGGGGCGGCCAGGGACAGCAGGTCCAGAATGGACTTGGCGTCGGCCTCCATCTCGCAGGAGTGGACCGTGATGGTGGCCGCATAGCGCTGGGCCTCCTGGGAGATCTTTCCGGCGGGCCGGGCATGGAGGCCGAGGCTGTTGCCGACCCGGATGATTTTTTCCTGCACGTCATCCATACGCATCACCTACAAGGATACAAAGGGGATAATCTTCTCCCAAGGGGCGGCCAGTCCGCCCAGCACCAAAGCCGCCAGAATCAGGGCGCGGTCCCGGGACCGCAGGACGCCGCACACGGCCAGAACAGCCGCCAGGCCGGCCCACCCCAACGTCCACAACCCGCCCTGGGGCGCGACCTGCAGCACGAAGAGGGCGACCAGCACGCCGTTGACCAGCTTGAGACGCTGGCCCCAGTCGATGAGTCCCCAGGACTTGAGACGCTGCAGGAACGAAAGCCCCTGGGCATAGCCGCGCCCGAAAGTGAACATTTTGAAGAGCTGCAGGGCCGTAAGGCAGAAGAGCACCCAGAAAACAAGCAATCCCACGCATCCGGCGGCCGCCAGATTGACCCCGACCAATGACCACAAGACCAGAAAGCTGCCTCCGAAAAAGGAATCGCCCAGTGCGGAAAGGGTGTACACCGTGGTGGAACGGAGCTTCGGAAGAATGTTGGCAGGCAGCATGCCCGAAGCGATTTTGCGTTCCATGGACAGGAAAATCCCGACCAGCAGAGGCGTCCAGTAGGGATGGGTATTGTAGTGCTTCAGGTATCTGCCCCGGGCGCGCTTCAACGCGGCCGGATCGCCTGCGTAGAGCGCGCGCAGACCGGGTTCCATGATAAAGGCCAACCCCACGTTCTGCATGCCCCGGGTGTTGAATGTGGCTCCGACCATGTAGGTGCGCAGAAAGATCTGCAGCAAAATGCGCGTGTCCAACCTTACTCCGCGTCCAGTTCGACGATCAGCTCGTAAATCCGCTTGGCCGTCCAGCCTCTGGTCCTTTCCCGCACGGCCCTGGCCGCATCCTTGGGGCGCATGCCCTCGCGTGTCATGTCCCGTACCAGTTTCAGCACCTCTGCCTGCCCCGTGATCGCGAGTTCCTCGGGGGGGCCGATGACGACGGTCACCTCGCCCAGAAGATCTCCCTCAAAGTCCGGCGCCTGACCAAGCCTTCCGTTGATAAACTGCTCATGTTTCTTGGTCAATTCCCTGGCCAGACAAAATTCCCTCTCTCCGAGCACCTCGTGGGCCAGCGCCAGGGTCGGCATCACGCGGTTCTTGCGCTCGAAAAAAACCAGGGTTGCGGGTACGGCAGCGTAGGAAGCGAAAAGTGTCCGCGCATCGCCGCCTTTCCTGGGCAAAAAACCCAAAAAGACGAATGGGTACGGGGGCAGGCCGCTGGCCATGAGGGCCGTGATGGGCGCGCATGGTCCGGGCACCGGCACGACGCGGACCCCTTCCCTGCGGCAGGCTGCGACGAGGCGGTAGCCGGGGTCGGCGATAAGCGGCGTGCCGGCGTCGGAGACCACGGCCACCTGCAAACCCTGGCCGAGCAGTTCGAGCACCTCGCCAACGCGCGCGATCTCGTTGTGCTCATGCAGGCTCAAAAGCCGCTTTCCCGCGATGCCCGCAAGCTGCAGGAGATGGCCGGCACGGCGGGTGTCCTCGGCCAGAATGACATCAGCGCCCTCCAGGGTCTCGCGCGCCCTGGGAGAGAAATCACCAAGGTTGCCAAGGGGCGTGGCGACGATCCAGACCGTCCCGTACATCGATGATATCCTCCCAGTGTTCGACGAGGGTCTCCCCGTCCTGAAAAACCACGCTGACCAAGTCGAATCGGCAGGGTCTGCTCCAGGCCCGATGCCGGCTCAGATACAGGGAAGCCGCCCTGACCAGACGCACCTTCTTGGCCGGGCCCACGGCTTCGCCGGGCTCTCCCCGCACGTGCCCCGAACGGGTCTTGACCTCCACGAAGGCAAGGATTCCATTGTCCTCGCAGACGAGATCGATTTCCCCGCCGGAACAACGGTAATTTCGCTCGACGATCCGCATCCCCTTTTCTGCCAGGAACGCCGCGGCAAGGTCCTCACCCGCCCGGCCCGTGATCAGATGCCGGGCAGCCACAGAGTCTTCTCCCGCACTTCGGGGCGGACGCCCCTGAACGTCATGCGGTGCGCCTTGCTCGGACCGAGCCTGCGCAAGGCGTCGAGGTGCTCCCTGGTCCCGTAACCCTTGTGCACGGCCAGGCCGTATCCGGGATAGCGCTCGTCCATGAGTTCAAGCAGATCGTCCCGGAAGGTCTTGGCCAGAATGGAGGCGGCGGAGATGCAGGGATGGATGGCGTCGCCGCCGACCACGGTCTGAAGGGGCAAGGGAGTGGGAAAAGACCGGTTCCCGTCCACCAGTACGAAATCTGGACGCACGCGCAACGCCTCCAGGGCCCGCGACATGGCCGCAAGGGTGGACTGCAGGATGTTGATGCGATCGATTTCCCCGGGCCAGGAAAAACCTAAGGCCCAGGACACTGCCTGGGCCTTGATGGCTTGTGCGAGCACCGCGCGACGTCGCGGGGAAAGCTTCTTGGAATCGGTCAACCCGGGAAGGTCGTACTCGGGGGGCAGGATGACGGCCCCCGCCACGACCGGACCGGCCAGGCAACCGCGGCCGGCCTCGTCGATGCCCGCCCGGATCCCGTCCCTGGCCCGAGTGCAGCCCTTCTGGCTGAACAAATCTGACCTACCAGGCGTTCCTGGTCTTGATGCGGGCGGCCTTGCCGCGCAGACTCCGCAGGTAGTAGATGCGGCTCTGACGCACCATGCCTTCGGACACCACTTCGATGCGGTCGATGGTCGGGGCGTGCAGGGGGAAGATGCGTTCCACGCCGACGCCGTCGGAAACCTTGCGCACGACGAAAGTGCTGTCGGTGGTGCCACGCTTCAGGCGCATGACTACGCCCTGGAAAACCTGGATGCGCTCCTTTTCCCCTTCGATGATGCGGGTATGCACCTTGACCGTGTCACCGGCCCGGAACTTGGGGACGTCGGCACGCAGGTGCTCGCTTTCAATCTTCTTGATGATGTTCATGATTTTCTCCTTTATCTGAAGCGGTTCTGAGGCCGCCACGTATCTTTCCCGGTCCTACCCGGCATCGCCCAGCAGACGGTCCACCATGATGGACGCAGCGGAACGGACGGAAAGGTGGTTGTACCTATCCATAAAACGAATGGCCCGCAACATCCCGTCTGCGCCGTCAAGCACTTCGGGTCGCAGGCCGTGCCCGGTGCCCAGCACCAGCAGCACGGGCTCCTCGCGAAGCCACGCGGACACCTGGGAGCAGGTCATGTTGCCGGCCTTGGCGCTGGTGGCCACGACCTTGGGACGGCGACCCGTACGCTGCGCGATGTCTGCGACTGCGTCATCCAGGAGGCCGACCACCCTGACCCGGCCCAGGGCCTCGCCCCGATCCGGGTTGGCCGTGAGCCCGTACCCTTCGCGCCAATGGCCAATAAGGGTGCGGGCGAGCTCCTGCTGATCCGTGACCGGGGTGCAGACATAATATCCGCCAAGCCCATAGGTACACGAAACGCGTGCAATATCGTGGAGGTCGAGATTTGTCAAAGACGTAGTGATGGTCTGGCCCGATTTATTTTCGACCGGATAATGCACCAGAGCCACGTGCAGGTTTCGTCCCGGCCGAATTCTATCCAGCTTCCTGAGATATTTGATATCTGCATTGGTCAAAGGCGCATCGGCCAGGATGTCCGGACGCATCTTCAGGGTCGTTTCCAGGCTCTTCTCCCGCCGCCACTCCGCGATGCGGCCGTGATGACCCGAGGCCAACACCTCGGGAACCTTCAGACCTTCGTATTCCTCGGGGCGTGTGTAGTGCGGATATTCAAGCAGGCCGGAGCTGAAGCTTTCCTCGTCCGCACTCTCGTCCTTGCCCATGAAGTCGGGTATGAGCCGCCCCACGGTTTCGATCAGGCACAGCGCGCCGGTCTCCCCCCCGTTCAGGACGAAGTCGCCCACGGACACCGGCTCAATCCGGCACAATTCTTCCAGGCGGGCGTCAATGCCTTCGTAACGGCCGCACAGGAGGGCCAATTCCTCTTCCCCGGCCAGTTCACGGGCCAAAGCCTGGGTCAGGGGGCGCCCTTTGGGGCTGAGCATGAGCACCCGCGCCCTGGGCCCCAGAGTCGATATGGCCCGGCGCAGGGGATCCACGGCCATGACCATGCCAGGGCCGCCGCCATAGGGCCGGTCATCGACGTTGTGGTGCTTGTCCGTGGAGTGGTCGCGCGGGTTGATGAACGAAAATTCGACCAGCCCCTTCTCCCTGGCTTTGGACAAAAGCCCGCAGGACAGGGGGGACTCGAAAAATTCGGGAAAGATGGTAATGACGGAAAAACGCATTGATGCCTTCGCTCCGGCGCCTCCGGCCGGAGGCCGGCTCATGGATTCTGGTATAATTCGAGAAGACCGTCAGGCGGGTCTATGACGATGGCCCCCCCGTCCAGATCGATGTCGCGGACAAACTCCTCCACGGCCGGCAGCAGTATTTCGTGCCCTTCCTCGTCGTGGATGAACCACATCTCCTGACCGGCGACATCCTGGATGTCGGCAAGATGGCCGATACTGGTCCCGTTCACATGCAGGACCGGCAGGCCGATGAGGTCCTCGGGGCGCACCTCGTCCTCGTCGAGCTCGGGCAGATCCCGCTCCCTGACCAGGACTTCGGCCCCGCGCCAGGCCTCGGCCTGATCCCGCCCCTGGCATCGGTCCACCAGGATGAGAGCCCGGCCCTGGTGCGGACGCCATTCAAGCAGCTCGCACGGCTTGGGCTTCTTGCCCGGAAGCTGAAGGTATATCCTCTTCACATCCTCAAAGAGGAAAGGGGAGTCTGCATAAAGTTCGATGCAGAGCTCCCCCTTGAGGCCATGCGGTTTCTGAACCCGGCCCAGCTCCACGAGCCTGACCGGATCCAACTGCTCCCCGGACACGCTACTCCAGTATTTCCAGGACGGAACGTTTCCTGACCTTGGTTGAAGCCGCGCCCAGGATGGTGCGCATGGCCCTCGCCGTACGGCCCTGCTTGCCTATGACCTTGCCAAGGTCTTCCTTGGCCACCTTGAGTTCTATGACGGAAGTCTGCTCGCCCTCGATTTCAGTGACTGAAACACTGTCGGGATTATCAACCAAAGATTTGGCTATGAATTCGATCAAATCCTTGAGCATAGGTACCTCCGCTGTAGAGCTGTAGGAGTCGCACGACGAGCCGAACGACAGGCTTTGGAGATACTAATTACTGAATCCAGCTTTCTTTAGCAAGGAGCGAACGGTATCCGTGGGCTGAGCGCCGCGTTCCATCCAGCTTTTGATCTTTTCCTGGTCGATCTTGATCTCGGCGGGTTCGGTCATGGGGTTGTAGTAACCCACGTAGTCAAGAGCCCTGCCGTCGCGACGGGATGCGGAATCCACGGCAACGATGCGATAAAAGGGTTTCTTCTTGGAGCCCATGCGGGTCAGTCTGAGTTTCATAGCCATTGTTGTTCTCCCTGAACTGAGTGTAGTGTGCGGACGGCGCTTACCCCAGAGGGGCGCGTGGCCGGCCGGCTATTTTTTCTTGCGCTGCTTCTTGGCCTTTTTGCGCTTTTCCTTGAGCTTGGCCGCTTCCGCCGCCGTACGCCCTCCTGAAGCCTTGCCGGGCATTCCCGGCATTCCGGGCATGCCGCCCGGCAGGCCGCCGGGCATTCCGCCCATGCCCGGGGGCATCCCCGGCATGCGCCCGCCCTGGGGCATGGCTGGCATCTTGCCGCCCATCATCTTCTTCATCATCTTCTGCATCTGCTCGAAGTTCTTGAGCAGTTGATTGACCTCGGTGACCGTGGTCCCGCTGCCCTTGGCGATGCGCTGCTTGCGGCTCGGGTTGATGACCTTGGGATCATGCCGCTCTTTCATGGTCATGGAGTTGATCATGGCCTCGACCTTGGCCAGCTCCTTCTCGGGCATCTGCACGTCTTGCATCTGCTTGCGGATCTGGCCCATGCCGGGGATGAGCTTCATGATGCCCTCAAGAGAACCCAGCTTCTTGATGCGGCGCATCTGCGTACGAAAATCTTCGAGGTCGAACTCGGCCTTCTTGAACTTCTTTTCAAGGGCCTCGGCCTCTTTGGCGTCGATGGTCGACTGGGCCTTCTCGATGAGCGTCAGGACATCGCCCATGCCCAGGATACGGGAGGCGATGCGGTCCGGATGGAAGACTTCCATCTCGCTCAGGCGTTCGCCCATACCGACGAACTTGAGGGGCTTGCCGGTGATGGACTTGATGGACAGGGCCGCGCCGCCGCGGGCGTCGCCGTCCATCTTGGTCAGCACCACTCCGGTGATGTCCAGGACCTCGTTGAACTTCTCGGCCACGGTGACCGCGTCCTGGCCGGTCATCGCGTCGGCCACGAACAAAATTTCATGTGGCCGGCACTTTTCCTTGATGCCGACCAGCTCCTGCATGAGCAGCTCGTCAATGTGCAGGCGGCCCGCCGTGTCCAGGATGATCACGGAACAGCCCTTGAGCTCGGCGTCGCGGAGCGCCGCGGCACAGATGTCCACCGGATTCATCTCGACGGTGGACGGATAAACCGGGACACCCAGCTCGCCGCCGAGCTTCGTGAGCTGGTCGATGGCCGCAGGGCGGTAAACGTCTGCCGGGACCAGGTAGGGCTGATACTTCTGTCGGCGCAGGAAAAGTGCGAGCTTGGCCGCGGACGTGGTCTTGCCCGAGCCCTGCAGGCCGGCCATCATGATCACGTAGGGAGGCTTGCCCTTGAATTCGAGGGCGCAGCTCTCGCCGCCCAGGAGTTCGATCAGCTCCTCGTGAACGATCTTGATGACCTGCTGGCCCGGGGTGAGGCTGCCGAGCACGTCCTGGCCCAGGGCGCGCGCCTTGACCCGTTCGACAAAGTCCTTGACGACCTTGAAATTGACGTCGGCTTCCAAGAGGGCCAAGCGCACTTCGCGCAAACCATCCTGGATGTTGCTTTCGTCGAGGCGGCCGTGGCCGCGCAATTTTTTAAAGACCGACTCAAGCCGGTCGGACAAGCTGTCGAACATGCAAGGGCACCTATGCTAGGGAAAAGAAGAAGGGTTGCATAGACAAGTTCCATGCACCCGTCAAGTACGGGCCAAGCGCCCCCCAACGCAGTGCACTGCGGGGCGCCCGGCCTGAAAAGTGGCGAAAAGGTCCTGAAATCCGGAGCCTCCGGAGCCGGCCGCGGCTAGGCCATGGCCTTCGCGAAGGCTCGCGCGAACCCGGGGGCTGCACCGCGGATGGTGGCCTCGTCCACGCAGAAAGCCAGACGGAAATAGCCTGGATAGCCGAAGCCCGAGCCGGGCACAGCCAGAATCTGCTCCTGCATGAGTTCGTTGACGAAAGCGGCGTCGTCCCCCCCCTTCGGTATGCGCGGAAAGAAATAAAAGGCTCCCTGGGGCATGGAGAAAGCGAAACCCGCCTCACGCAGGACCTCGGCCATGGCATCGCGGCGGCTGGCGTAGATGGACGCGTCCACCTCGTGGCCCAGGGCCCGGGCCAGAAGCTTCTGCCCCACGGCCGGGGCGTTGACGAACCCCAGGATGCGGTTGGTCAGGACCACTCCGGCTACCAGGCGCCCCGCCTCGGGCATGGCCGGGTTCACGGCCACATAGCCAACCCGCTCCCCGGCCAGGGCCAGGTTCTTGGAGAAGGAACTGACGACCACGCTGTGCTCGTAAACCGGGAAGATGGCCGGCACGGTCGTCCCGTCATAGGCCAGGAACCGGTAGGGCTCGTCGGAGATGAGCAGGATGGGCCGGCCCGTCCGGGCCGAAGCCTGGCGCAGGATGTCCGCCAGTTTCGAGAGCTCCTCCAGGGTATAGATTCTGCCCGTGGGGTTGTTGGGAGAATTGATGAGCACGCAGCGGGTGCGCTCGGTGATGGCGGCGGCCATGGCCTTGAGGTCGAGCTCGAAGGTCAGGGGCTTGGACGGCACGGCCTTCAGGACACCGCGGTGATTCTCGGCGTAGAAGCCGTATTCCACAAAGTAGGGCGCGGGGCAGAGCACCTCGTCGCCGGGTTCGAGCACGGCCCGGAACAGGGCGTTGATGCCTCCGGCGGCGCCGCAGGTCACGATGACCTCGTCGGCGGTCACGGGCACCCCCTGCTCGGCCGCAATGACTTCGGCCAGGCGCTGGCGCACCTGTGGGTATCCCGCGTTGGGCATGTACCCGAAGGCGAACGGCTTACCGGCGTCGTCGGCCAGCTCGCGCAGCCCCTCGGCCACGGCGGCTGGCGGCGCGAGGTCGGGGTTGCCCAGGCTGAAATCATAGACGTTCCCGGCCCCGTATTTTTTCTTCAATTCGATGCCCGTCTCGAACATGCGACGGATCCACGAGGACTTGGACAGATAGTTTTCCACCTGCGAACAAAGAATCATATGCTCTCCTTCACGGTCCGGCCCCTTCAGGGGATGTCCAGGCCGATCTTTCTGTATTCACCGAGTTTGTTGCGCAAGGTGCGCACGGAAATTCCCAGGAGTTCCGAAGCCTTGGTGCGATTTCCGGAAGTCCTGTCCAGGCTCTTCATGATGAGCTGCATCTCCATCTCCTGGATGGTCGGAATGCGCCCTCCTTCTTCAAAGGAAATGGCGGCGGCCCGGTCCGGCGTGACGCCGTCCGGCCCTTCTCCCGGCTCGTCCCCGCGCTGCTCGTCCGGCGACCATTCCTGGCCGTCCATGAGAAAGTGAACCGGGCGGACGGGGCCGTTTCCGGCCAGAAGCACGGCCCGCTCCATGAGATTCTGCAGCTCGCGCACGTTTCCCGGCCAGTCGTGGGCCAAAAGCCAATCCCGGGCTTCGTCGGACAGCCGCAGCGCGCCCAGCCCGTATTCACGGACATAACGGCGCATGAAAAAATCGGCCAGCAGCAGCACATCCTCGCCACGCTGGGACAGAGGCGGCAACCGCAGGGGGATGACGTTGAGGCGGTAGAAAAGGTCCTGCCGGAACTCGCCCTTTTCGACGCTCTGCTCCAGGTTGCGGTTGGTGGTGGCCAGCACGCGCACATCGACCTTGACCGTCTCCACGCCGCCCACGCGGTCGATTTCCCCCTCCTGCAGGGCGCGGAGCAGCTTGGCTTGCAGGGGCAGGGCCATCTCGGAAATTTCATCGAGAAGCAGCGTCCCGCCGCTGGCCAGCTCGAACTTGCCGAGCTTGCGTGAGATGGCGCCTGTGAACGCTCCCTTCTCGTGGCCGAAGAGCTCGCTCTCCAGCAGATGCTCGGGCAGGGCGGCGCAGTTGACGGCTACGAACGGACCGTTCTCGCGTCCCGAATGGATGTGGATGAAACGCGCGAACATCTCCTTGCCTGTGCCCGACTCGCCCGAAATGAGCACCGTGGCCTTGGACGCGGCGACCTGCCGGGCCAGGGCCAGCACGCGGGCCACGGAAGGATGGCTGCCGATGATGGCCACGTCGCGGGGACGGGCCTGACTGGCCGGTGCGGGCGGAGCTTCCGCGGGCAGGGCGGCCTGCACCTTTTCCCAGGTCAGGGGGCAGAGCCAGTAGTCCTGGGCGCCCATTTCCATATATAGGCGCGCCTCCTCGGCGCTGCCCTTGTCCGTGAAGACGATGACGGGGAGAGGATTGTCGGACTGATGCAAGGTGTCGAGGAGGTCCTGAGCCCGGTACCCGGGGAGGCTCGGCAGGGTAAAGACAAGATCAGCCTTGCGCCCGTCAATGACCTTCATGGCCGAAACGCGGTCCTCGACGACCATGGCCTGGCAGTCATGAGCTTTGAACTGCGCATGCAGAGGGGAGACGAGTTCCGATCGTGAAATGAAGAGGATACGCTTGGCCGCCATATCTTCTCACGCTATCTTTTCCCCAGCTTCTTTGCAATACGGACCATTTCCGGCCGCTTGCCCGCCCTTCCCCCATCTGCTAGGTCTTGAGCGGATTGAGAAGAGCCCATCTCTAACCAGGCAGACCCGCACCCGCCCCGCCATGAACCCATCACACCTCGACAATCTGTTGCTGGACGTCGCCGCCGGGAAGATTTCCTGTACCGCCGCGAGCGATGTCCTCGCCGGTCGGGGGAACGAAGAGATGAACCTGGATCCCTGGCGGCTGAAGCGCACGAACGTGGGGGAAGTGGTTTTCGGCCATGGCAAAAGCCTGGAACAGATCAGTACGGCCCTTGCGGAGCTGGGCAGGCACCACCCGGTCCTGGCCACGAAGATTTCGGCATCGCACGGGCAAGAGCTGCAAGCCATTTATCCGCAAGGATGCCTTTGGGAAGAGGCCGGACTCTTTTGCCTGGGGGCGGACCTGCTGGCCCCTGATCCCAAGGCCCCGCACTCGGACGTACTCATCGTCTCGGCCGGGTCCTCGGACCTGCCCGTGGCCCGCGAAGCCCTGGGCACCGCCAGATTCCTGGGTTTGAGCGCGCACCTGGCGGCCGACGTGGGCGTCGCGGGCCTGCACCGTCTGGAGCCGCACTTGCCGAGCCTGCGCCAGGCCAGGGTCATCATCGCCGTGGCCGGGATGGAAGGGGCGCTGCCCAGCGTCCTGGGCGGCCTGGTCAAGGCGCCGATCATTGCGGTTCCGACCTCGACAGGATATGGGGCCGACTTCTCAGGCCTCGCCCCACTCCTGGCCATGCTCAACTCCTGTGCGCCGGGCGTGGGCGTAGTCAACATAGACAACGGTTTCGGGGCGGCCGTGCTGGCGAAAAAAATCCTGACCGAGACGAGCGAGCATGCATAAACCGGTTCTTTTTCGGGTCACGAACAACCTCAAGGTAGGCGGCGTCCAACGTCGCCTGCGCGCCCTGTTGCCTCTGCTTGCGGATCATTATGACGTCCACGTGGTTACTTACAAGGACAGGGGCGTGTTCTTCGAAGAGCTGGCCGATCTTGGCGTACGGACGCACTTTCTACCGCGCAGGGGCCACTGGGATCCCGCGGGCATCCGCAAGCTGGCCCGGCTCTTCCGCGAACACCGTGCAGACATCGTGCACACCCACTCCTTCGGCGGCAACATCTTCGGCATTCTGGGCGCCGCCCTGGCCCGGGTGCCCGTGCGCATCGCCCAGGTGCACCTGAGCGAGCTGCACTGGTACGGCGCCACGGCCCTGCGGCGCAGAAAGCAGATGCTGGAAGAAACCCTGGTGCACAGGCTTTTCTCCCACAGGATCATCTTCGTCTCCCGCGAATCCCGCGGCTATTTCCAGCGGCACACGGGCCTGCCCGGCTCCATGTTGCAGATCCTGCACAACGGCCTGGACCTGCCCGAAGCGGCGGAGGCGGCATCCCGCAACGAACTTGGCGTGCCCGAAGGGAGGAGACTCGTCGGTTTCGTGGGCCGTATCTCCCGGGGCAAGGGAGTGGAAAGCTTCCTCTCCATGGCCGAAGAGGCCGTCCGCGGTGAGCCCGAAAAATTTCATTTCGTCGTCATCGGGGATGGCGACGGACTGCCCAGGCACCGCGAATGGGTCCGCGATCGGGGCCTTGGCCAGGACATCACCTTCCTGGGCGAACGTCGCGACATCCACCGCTGCTACGCGGCCCTGGACTGCCTGGCGTTCTGCTCGGACCCCGGCGTCGAAGGCATGCCTGGAGTGATGCTGGAGGCCTGCGCCCACGGTCTGCCGATCCTGGCCAGAAGGACTGCGCCTATCGAGGAAATCAGTGAATATTATGATCGAATCGCCTTCATGGAGGATACGGTTCCGGCAGCAATGCAGCTCCAGGCGACCCTGGCCCTGCCTCCGGCCGACGTGACCCGGCTGCGCGAAGAGTTTTCCATCGAGGCCATGCGCGACAGAACCATCGTCCTCTACGAAGAGCTTGCCAGGCGGGTCGCGGCATGAACCTCATGGCCCTCTCCCAGTCCGTCCTCGGCATGGGCATCCCGGTCCTGTGCTACCACCAGGTACGCCCGGAAAGCGGCATGACCCCTGAAAAATTCGGGCGCCAGATGGATCTGCTTTCCAAACTTGGCCTCGAGACCATAAGCCTTGCCCGGTTGCACCGCATCATCCTGGGGCAGGACCAGCCAACGGGACCGTCCGTGGTCGTCACATTCGACGACTGTACCCTGGACAACTGGGTCTATGCCGTGCCGGAGCTCTTGCGCAGGGGCATGCGCGGCGTCTTTTTCGCCATCACCGACTTCCTGGTTCCCGGCCAGGCCCGCCCGCGCGCAGACCAAGGATGGCATCCGGCGGGCATGCCGCCCCTGGGCGACATCATGCGCCGGGCCATACGGGGGCACTGCGAAGGTTTCATGAACCACGGCGAAGTCCGCGCCCTGGTGCGTGAGACGGGCATGGAGGTCTATGCGCACTCGGCCGCGCACCAGGCCTGTTTCATCAACAGCGACCATGCGGGCTTTCTCTGCGAAGGCAAGCATTGGAGCCATGAGGCCCTGTGCGGGCCGGACTCACCGCCCGACACGCCCGTGCATCCCGTGGGGAGCTCCTATGCCCACGACGGCTTCGGTCTGGACTGGAACGGCCAGCCCCTGACCCTGAGGACGCGGGCGGAGCGGCTGGCCTTCTGCCTGGAGGATTTCACCAGCAGCAGAACGCGCCTTGAAAACATCCTGGAACAGCCCTGCCCTTTCCTCTGCCTGCCATGGGGAGAATACGACGACGTCACCCTGGAGGCGGCCCGCGCGGCGGGGTATCAAGCGGTTCTGAACCTGGCGGGCGGGTACGTAGGGAAGGGAACTGACCCGATGCGCATAGGCAGGCTGGCGGTCAAGGACCGCAAGACCCTGGCCTGGCTCGCGGTCAAGGCCGGCCTCCTGTCCATCAGGCCGCTGGCTCCGCTGGTTCGGGGAACACGGGCCGGAGGGCGGGCATGAACATCTGCTTCGTCAACTCCACCAACAAATGGGGCGGAGTCAAAAGCTGGACCCTGGACGTGGCTCGCGGACTGACGGGGAGCGGGCACGCCGTCCTCATTGCCGGACGTCCGGGGCCCTTCGTCGACAAGGCCGGCGACATGGGCCTGGAAACCAGGGCGTTCGATTTCGGTCCCGATTTCAACCCGCTGCT
>CALMTS010000488.1 GCA_937872685.1 uncultured Desulfomicrobium sp. | reverse complement strand
TCCGAAGCGGTGATGCGCCCGTCGCCGTCATGGTCGGCATGGACGTAAGGGATGGCCCCTGCAAATTCGATGACCCTGTCCGCTTTCAAATCCAGCCGGCCGTTTTCATTCGTGTCTTCGCGCATGTTGCCCTGGGGATCGACGAAAAAAGCGTGGATTTGTCCGGACCATGGAGGAGGGGATTGCATGTCAGCCGAAGGCGGGAAGAACGCCGCCTGATAGAGAACCGTGTCGCTTTTGCGGCCAAGCGGTCCCAGGGTTGCGGTGGAGATGGTCATGGAGCCGGCGGCCGGGTTGGCCGTGGCCTGCCAAAACGCCCTGAGCATTGCCGATTCGAGGCCCTGCCCCGGCCCGGCCTGCAGATAACCGTCCGGAATGCCGTCATCGTCTGCGTCGAATTCATCCTTGAGGTCGGGCAGACCATTGTCGTTCAGGTCGCGAAAATTGCCGTATCGAACCGCGTCCATGAGCAGGGCGTTGGGACGTTCCGTCACGCAGACGGCATGGAGGGACCAGGATTGGTTGCCATCCATGCCCTCTTCCGGGCGGAGGTCCGTGGTGCGGCCTTTGTGCGCGATGTCCAGAAGGTACGTCGTTCCGTCGGAGGCCAACTCGTATTCGGATTCAGGCCTCGGACGGGGGACCAGTTCGCGAAGATCCCCCGGGATGCCGGAATCCTTGGAACTCACTCCGTCCGTAACAAGAATTACGCTCTGCCTCGTGCATGGCGCTATCCGGTCTTGGGACGGGAAGCCGAAGGGGTCGGTCCTGACCGAAGGCGCATAACTTTCCGGCGTGTAACGCGGCCCGGTTGAAGCCTCGACCGTGGCGTCCTGGCGGAGATAGCCGTATGCGGTGTGCATGGTTTCGGCCAGCGGGGAGCCGGAACTCACGTTTATGTCATCGATGCTGCCGATGATGCCCTGGATGTTCTCCTGAGTGTCGCTCATGGGGTGCAGCAGCTTTCCGCCGTTCTCGCCGTTGAAAACGAAGAGGGCCATGCGGGCTTTGTCCCGGAAAGCCTGGATCGCACCTTCGGAGGGAGTTCCTTCGATATGCAGGCGGCATCGTTCATCGGTGTCGCCTGCCTGGATGCGCATGCCGCCGGGTTCGGGCACGGGAGAGATGGTGGTGGGCAGATGGTGCGGGGTCATGAACCCGAGGGCCCCCCGCAGGTCCGTGACCGGTGCGGAATCGTCGTATTCGACCGCCTGCGCGGGACGGCGCAGCCCGACAGCCTCGAAACATTCCGCGCGAGGGTCGAATTTTCCTCCAGTCAGAGCCCTGCGGGCGATATCCAGACGCGTCATGAGGGCCCAGTTCAGAAAATTTCCGTTCCACTCCCCGGATGCGTCATCCGGGACAAAGTGTGGTCCCATTCTCCCGGGTCGGTATGAGTAGTATGTTTTTGGGTCAAAATATCCAGAGTACTCCCTCCCAGGAGCAAAGGGTTCATCATGCATCCTCAACAGCATGCTCTCGGAGTTATCAAGGACAATGGTCACGGATGGCTTTTCGTTCCTTACGAGAAAATAGGGGCTCCATGCGAAGTCTTCAGCAGTGTACCCGCATGCGTAGCGCGGAACGGCAAGGAAGAAGAGAAGGGCGCCGGTGATCAGAGAGCGTTTCATGATGGGTCCGGTGGAGGTTTTTTGCTGGAATTGCCGGCGTCGGGGGCGCCGGGAAGCCTTGGGGAGAGTCTTTGGAGTCATTGGATGACATGCTCCCAGCCCAGGTCGACCTCTGCCTGGCTGCCGAAGCGGCCGATCCTGTGCGCTCGAATGAGGAAGGTCCAGGATACTCCGCCCAACGATGCGGAATGCCCCGCGCCTTCGTACCCCGTTCCGATCTGTACGGCCGTGCCCGGGATGGGTGCGCGACCGATCATGCCGCATCGGACATAGGTGCCCATGCCTCCCTCCCGGTTCCAGACACAGGGATAATCGTCAGGGTCGAAGGCTGTCTCATCCTGCCAGGCGGAAGCGTTGGTCGCGTTGCTTCCGTCGTCGTAGAAGCTTGAGTTGAGGGATGTAAGGGCCTCCTCCAGGAATACGCTTCCTATGTTGGCGCCGGAGTCGGCCTGATAAAGGGCGTCTCTGGCGTCCCTTTCGTTGGCGGCGATGCGCATATTCAGGCTTGCGACGTGGAGACCGGCCACACCCAGCGTTCCAAGCAGGGCAAGGATGATGACGGTGACCAGCAGGGAGTGGCCTCGCGGTTGCGTGGCGCGATCATTATTTTGGGGAGAATGTGTACGCATGGCTGGTTTCTGTCCTGCGGCCGTTGGTGTTCCAGGAGATCGAACACGTCATTTCCGTGCATGTCGCGAGGGGGACATCTGCGGCCAGGGAACACGTCACCTCGTATGGTATTCCGTCCTTTGTCACCATGCCGGATGGCGCGGTCATGTTGCGGTACTGGGCGGGGTCGAGCTGCATCCGAAGCATGTTTTCCAGGATTTCTTCGAATATGAGGCTTGCATGGGTCAGGTGGTGGGCCCTTTTATCGAGGATGGTGGCCGACATTATCATGGAGACGGCGCCGAGAATCCCGATGGACAGGACGGCCGCCGCGATCAGCGCTTCCACCAGGGTGAAGCCCCTGCTGCCGGGGGCGGGGCGGATGACGCGGCGTGGCCCCACCGCGGGGCACTGCTTTGGGGTGAGTCCTGCCGTCTGGCGCAGCCGTTGTTTGCAACCAGTCATCTGGTGACGACGCCTCCCGACACGCGAATGACGACGGAGCGGGTCGTGCCGGCCGCATTGCGCACCGTCAGCGTCCCCGCCCGTGTCGCCCTTCCCGTACTGGTGAAATCGGTAGTGAAGGACCGCGTTATGGAGATTCCGTGCTGAAGTTCCGAGAAGTTGAGCGTGCTGAGCGCGCGGTTGTTTCCGCGGTCCGTCAGACTGCAGGCGTTTGCTGCGCTGTCGCAGTCGAGCCGCGTACGCCCGTTGGTCCTGATGGCTTCGAGCCGGGCATGCCGGCAAAGGCTGACAAGTGCCCGGGAGGCGTGGTTGAGGTTTGCGGCGGGAACGAGTCGGGAAAGGGTTGCGGCGAAAATGCATGCCAGAATGGAGAATACGGCGAGAACCGCGAGGGTTTCGCCCAACGTGAATCCACGCATGCCATACTCGCCGCTCATGCCTTTTTTGTAGCGCTCGGGACCATGCAGCTTTCTACGCGGAGGCGATACGGACGCGATGAGGGCATTTTCCGCGCCGTGGTCGCGGGGGATGGCGGCCGGCCGTGTGACGCCGGTTCGAAAGGGGCTCATCGGGGATGCTCCTGGAGATTGCGGCACCATACAGTCGTGGTCATGGTCCTGTTGGCGACGCCGAGATACTCTCGATCCGATGACGGCACGGCGGTCACGCGCAGTTCGACCATGCGGATGTCCCTTGTGCAGTTCTCCGGGTCGGCGATGATGCCGCCCTCCCTGTCGCGATAGATGAAGCTCAATTCTCCAATGTTCGTACAGAACGGCTGCCACTTCACGGCGCCCGTGTCGAACTTGCGCAGGACATTGTCCGCAGGCGTTCTCGGCGCTCCGTTGTCGCGGACATTGAGCCTGAATCCGATGTGGTCCGCGGAGCTTCCGCCTCCGCTTTCGTCGATCGTGCCGTCCCCTTGTCCATCCATCGTGCAGTATATGCCATTTCCGTTCGTTACCCTGCCGTAATCCGGCATCCCGGCGCCGGGCCTGTGCGCGAAGCCGAAGTCTGAGGATCCTGTGGGCGAATAGCCGCACATTCGCAGTTCTTCGGCGATCTGGGCCGTGGCCGCCAGGAGTTCCTGCTGCATGAGGGTTGTTTCCTCCTGCTTCATCGCGATGACGTGATGAGTCCGGAAAATTGCGTATGCCGCGATGACGATGATGGTGGAAATGGTCATGGCAACCAGAAGTTCCGCGAGGGTCATGCCCGACTGGGGGGATTCGGAGGGTTCCATGAATTTTCCTGTGTCTGCAGAGAATGACGGCTTGAGAATGCAGAGAACGATATCCGGGAGAGTGGAATTGGGGAATGCGGGCGAGGATGTGTTTTGAGTTCAGTGAAAGGTGGAACAGGTGAGCCCTGACATGGTGTGATCTGGGCGGTAGTATGGGGGGCAGCGCGATCTGAACAGTGCGGGATAGGCGAGTGGGACGGATTGTTCCGTGCGGTTTTGGTCCCAGACCGGCACATGGGAGAAACAGGGGCTCCCCATGCCCACGGGATGGCGATGCAGGAAGAAGGCAGGAGGTGGGTGTCTTTGGAAGGCGGGCAAGGGGGGCTGAAGCGGACCTTTGCAGGAAGTTCGCCGAAAGTGAGCGGCCGGTCCTGCTCCCGGCCGCTCCTGGCAGGGGGCGTGCCTTACTTGTCCACTATCTCGCAGTCCGGGTTGGGGCACCACCATTCGTCCTTGTCGCCGGTGATGGCCTTGACCTCGCCCTCTTCGAGCATGGCGGCCGTTTGGCCGTTCAGTTCCTTGCATTTGCGGCCCGAGAGTTTCTGTTTCGTGTCGCCGGATATGGGCAGGGGTTTTTCCTGTTGATTCGTCATGGATGACCTCCTTGTTGTTACTTCAACACTATAGCCTCGGTCACGGCGCCTGACAACTTCGCTGAATCATGGTGTTGCCCACGGGTTTGCGCCTTGCCTGTGAATTCCAAACGGACTCAGGGCGGCGCATGCATCTTGTTTGAGTCTTAACGACTTTTCATATATCCCGACTTCATGCAGGAAAACTACCTACATAGTTCTGGGGGAGTGCTGCCCCGACGCGTCAGCCTCGGCAACGGACCTGAACACGCCGGGGAAACGTGGTGAGCGGGGAGCGGACCATACTGGTCGTCGATGACGACGCGGGCATCAGGCAGGTCCTGCAGGATCTCCTGGCATCCGCAGGGTACCGTACCCTCCTTGCCACCGATGGCGAGGAGGCCTTGCTCAAGCTCGAGGGCGGGGACGTGGACCTGGTCATTTCCGATGACAAGATGCCTGGTATGAGCGGCCGGGAACTCCTCTGGGAGTGCGTGCGCCGCTGGCCCGGGCTGCCCGTGATTTTGCTGACAGGCTACGGCACCGTGCCCGAGGCCGTGGAGGCCATCAAGGGCGGGGCCGTCGATTATCTGCTCAAGCCTTTTGACGGCCGGGACTTGTTGGGCAAGATCGCATCCATCCTGGTGCTCCGCGACGGGCGCCCCTGGGCGGGTGGCGGCAACCTTCTGACCGAGGAGCTGTGGGGCGGCAAGAGCCCGTCCATGCAGCGCCTCTACAAACTCATCGAACGAGTGGCTCCAACCGAGGCCACGATTCTGCTCCTGGGCGAATCCGGCACGGGCAAGGAGAAGATCGCCGGCCTGCTGCACCGTCTGAGCCAGCGGTCGCGTGGACCTTTCGTGGTCGTCGACTGCGGATCCACCCCGTCAACCCTGCTTGAAAGCGAGCTCTTCGGCCACGCCAAGGGCGCCTTCACCAACGCCTTCAAAGACAAAAAGGGCCTTGTGGCCGAGGCCCACGGCGGTACGCTCTTCCTGGACGAAATCGGCAACATTTCGTCGGAGATGCAACTGCGCCTGCTTCGTTTCCTGCAGGAGCGCAAGATTCGCCGGGTGGGTGACGTGGCCGAGACGCCGGTCAATTGCCGGGTCATCGCCGCCACCAATGCGGACCTGGCGGAGCTGGTCCGGAGGGGTGAATTTCGAGAGGACCTGTACTACCGGCTGAAGGTCATCACGATTCAGGTCCCGCCGCTGCGCGAGCGCAAGGCGGACATTCCCGTTCTGGCCGATCGTTTTCTCCAGCTTTTTACGGAGGACGGACGTTTGCCGCGCCTGGACGCCGAAGTGGCCGAGGCCATGCTCGAATACGGTTGGCCCGGTAATGTGCGCGAACTCCGGAATATGCTGGAGGCTGCCGTCATCCTCTCCTCGGACGGTGTCATCCGCATGGACGACATGCAGTTCGAAGAGGCCGATCTGGACTCGCCGCTGCCGGGAAGCGGGCTTTCCCTGGAGGGCAGCGAACGGCAGGTGGTGGTCAGCGCCTTGGAGAAATGCAATTGGGTGGTCAAGGACGCCGCCGACCTCTTGGGCATCAGCCGTCGTACCATGCACTACAAGATCAAGAAATTCCGCATCGAGACGGGCAGGAAGCCGGGCTGATTTCCCCTGTGTCCCGCCAGGGGCATGTCCCCCGTTCCCCGCACCCGCCCCCTTTTCTGAACGACGCGTTCCGCGATTGTCATCCTTTCAGCAATGATTACCATGAAGGAATGTCTGGAAAGGAGGATGACCATGAAAAACATGCATACCCTGAAATATTTCATGCGCTATTTCGAACCCCATTGCGAGGAACGCGGCGGGCAACGGTATTGTTACGTCTCGGCCCTCGAGTACCCGGACGCGAAGGAGGCGATGGACCTCTTCAGCGGTTACGGGTTTTTTGCCGGTGCGCCGGCTTCGATTGCACTCAAGCATGCCGAACTCATCCATAAGGATGGTGATGAGAGGTGGCATCTGGGGGCAGAGGAAAAACCCGGAACATATCCCGTCTGGGTAGCCTGGTAGACGAAAATGCGCGAGGCGTCCGCCTTGAGGAGGGACGATGCGAATATTGACCATCATTCTCATGCTCTGCATGAGTGCGGGAGGAGCCATGGCCGCAGAATACAAGAGCGCTGTTTTTGCGGGAGGATGCTTCTGGTGCCTCGAAGGGCCTTTCGATGCCTTGCCGGGGGTGATCAAAACGGAGTCCGGCTACACAGGCGGATCGATACAAAATCCCACCTACGAGCAGGTGTCGTCGGGGACGAGCGGCCACGTCGAGGCCATGCGCGTGGTGTATGACCCCGGGAAGATTACGTACGACGAACTGCTGGCCGTGTTCTGGCGAAACATCGATCCTACTGATGACGGGGGGCAGTTCTGCGACCGTGGGCCGCAGTACCGTTCGGCGGTTTTTGTCGCGGACGCACAGGAGGAGGCGGCGGCCCTGCGTGAAAAGTCGAGGCTCGAAAAATCCATGAGCATGAAGATCGCCACGGAAATTCTGCCGCTGAAGGAGTTCTACGTAGCCGAGGAATATCATCAAGACTACTACCAGAAGAACCCCCTGCGATATCATTACTATAGAAGCGCCTGCGGGCGCGACCGGCGTCTCAAGCAGATCTGGGGCGCCGAAGCGGGACACTGACGCCAGGGACGCCCTGAAAAGGAAGGCCCGGATTCCCCGTGTGCGGGATTCCGGGCCTCTTTGTTTCTGTGAGGAGTGCCGTCATGCGCGGAAAACATGGGGTTACGCTTTCGCGGCAAAGACGCGCCTGGCGTGCCGTGCCCGATGCAGTCACATCGGGGCAAAGCTGCTGACGGTTCAATCCTCCCGCAATTCCGCTTCGCTCATGAAGTTCTGGTCATAGCGCTGCCAGATGTCCAAGGCGATGCTCAGGGGTTTGATCATGGGCACGGTGTAGGTATGGAAGCGTTTTCCATAGAGATATTCGCGGAATCTGGAGACATGGGTGGACAGCCCCCGGGGCGAGACGATGAAGGGCTTGCCGATGTTGCGCCTGAATTCCACCAGCCGCTCGGGCAGGTATTCCGAGAGATACGGCACCTGCAGATAGATGGCCGCCATGATGACGTCGGTGTTCGGGTCCTCGGCGATGATCTCCAGGGCGCGCATGAGCCGCCTGTCGTCGCAGTTGCCGAACAGGTCCAGGGGATTGTTGCCGACATTGACGAGCATCTGCTCCAGGTCGTCGGGGTTGGCGGCCTTGATGTTCTCGCGCAGCAGTTCCTGCAGGCGCAGGCGGGTTTCGGGGGCGAACTGGGCCAGTTCCATGCCCTCGGCCGTGATCTGGTCCGCCAGGAGCACGGCCGCGCCGCCGCCGACGCTGACCACGGCCGTGCGCTTTCCCCGCGCCCGGGGTTGGGTGGTCAGGATGGAGAGCACGTTGACCATGATCTTCGGGTCTTCGGTCAACTCTTCGATGAGGTAGAAGCCGGCCTGGGAACAGCAGGCCCTGAAGGCCTCGTGGCTGCCCGCCAGGGAGGCGGTGTGCGACATGGTCGCCTCCTTGCCCCCGCCGGAACCGCCCTTGATGATGACGACGGGTTTTTCGGCGGCGACTTTTTTCCCGATCTCCATGAGCTTGAGGCCTTCGGAGAGTCCTTCGAGATAGATGGCCACGACATTGATGCGCGGGTCCTGTCCCATGTGCGCCAGGATTTCCGGTACGCCAACGCTGCTCGAATTGCCGCAGGAGACCCATTTGCCCATGCCGACGCGGTCGGCTTCGAGCATCTCCATGAGTTCCATGCCTATGCCGCCGCTCTGGGAGATGATGCCTATGCCGCCCTGTTCGCGGATGATGCCCGTGCGGTGCGGGGGGATGAACATGGTGTTCACCCCGGAAAAATTGTCGATGATGCCCAGGCAGTTGGGGCCGATGTAGCTCACACCGTACTCCTGGCTCAGGCCGCGCAGTCGGTTCTCCAGTTCGCGGCGCCCCGATTCGGCGAAGCCGTCGCTGATGATGATGGCGCCCTTGCCCCCGGCCTTGCAGAATTTTTCGAACTCCCGGACCACCGTCTCGGAGTTGACAACGAAGACGGCCAGTTCCGGGACTTCCGGCAGGCTCTCCAGGTCCGGGTAGCAGGGCCGGCCCTGCAGGACGCTGGTGCGCGGGTTGATGGGGTAGACCCTCTTCAGGCGGCGCAGGTTCTTGAGCACGATGCCACCGACCGTTCCCGTGTTGGACGCGCCGTATAGAACCACCGACGAGGGATTGAAGATGGTCTGAAGGCTCGCCATCTTGTTCGGGGAAATGTCGGTCTGGCGCGGGTAGTGGACCGGTTCGCCGGCGATGAGGCGGGCGTCGACAATGGCGAAACCCTGCTCGTAGACGATGACCGGGTTGAGGTCGAGTTCATGGATTTCGGGGTGTTCGGCCATGAAGCGCGACACGTTCATGGCCAGGCGGATGACGGCCTCCTTGTCCAGGGCCGGGCCCCGGAATCCGTCAAGAATGCGTCCGGCCCGTGTCCGGTCAAGCATGTTCCGGACATCTGCCTCGTCCAGAATGCCGATCCCGGGGGCCACGTCGGCCATGAGTTCCACGAAGCGCCCGCCCGAGCCGATCATGGTCATGGGGCCGAAACCCGGATCCTGGGTTGCGCCGATGAGCACCTCGTGGCCGGGTTTGACCATGGGCTGAATCAGAATGCCGTCGATCTCCCGCACTCCCGCCGCCCGGACGTTGTCCATGAGCCGGTCGAACCCGGCTTCCACGGCCGCTCTATCCGCCAGGTTCAGCAGCACGCAGCCCAGGTCGGACTTGTGGATGATTTCACTCGAAACGGTTTTCATGACCACCGGGAAGCCGAGTTCTTCAGCGGCGTGCACGGCCTGCTCGCGGCTGCGGATCATGCGGCCCAGAACGGGAATGTCGTAGGCGTCCAGAAGGGTTCGGCTTTGTTCGAATCCAAGCTGCGTGGGTTCCATTTCGGGCTCCTTGTGATGCAGGGTGTTACTTTTCGATCATGATGGGGGTGGCTTTTTTTTGCAAGCGGGGCTTTGCGTGACGGGCTGTATGCACCGCGCGGCGGGTGCGTATTCTCGGGTGCGTGCCATTGTCCTCAGGGGGGCGAGATGCCGTCGAAACAGCGGCAAGAATCGACTCCTGTTGCGCATCGTTCAATATATAACCGTTCTTTCGAAAAGAATGCAGCACTCCCTTGACCTGAAGCAAACTTGGGAGGAAGAAAGGCGGCAAGGTTTTTACGGTTTTTTTCCTGCTGCAATCGATTGAACACACCACGGCGAACCGCGGAGGGCGTACATGAGCATGGAGATTCTGGAACTGGTCAAGCGTCGGGATCCGGGCGAGGTAGAATTTCATCAGGCCGTGACCGAGGTCATGGAGTCCATCGAACCGGCCCTGGAACGCAACCCGGAGTATCGGCGGGCAGGCATCGTGGAGCGCATGGTCGAACCCGAACGGGTCGTCATCTTCCGCGTTCCCTGGATGGACGATCACGGCGACGTGCACGTCAACCGCGGTTTCCGCGTGCAGATGAACAGCGCGATCGGCCCCTACAAGGGCGGCATCCGCTTCCACCCTTCGGTGAACCTCGGCATCCTCAAGTTCCTGGCCTTCGAGCAGGTCTTCAAGAACTCCCTGACCACCCTGCCCATGGGCGGCGGCAAAGGTGGGGCGGACTTTGATCCCAAGGGCAAGTCCGACACCGAGGTGCAGCGTTTCTGCCAGAGCTTCATGCTCGAACTTTTTCGCCACATAGGTCCCAACACGGACGTTCCCGCGGGCGACATCGGCGTGGGGGCGCGGGAGATAGGCTACATGTTCGGCATGTACAAGAAGCTCAAGAACGAATTCACGGGCGTCCTGACGGGCAAGGGCGCCAGTTGGGGCGGCAGCCTGGTCCGGCCTGAAGCCACCGGTTACGGGGCCGTCTATTTCGCGGCCGAGATGCTCGCCGCGCAGGGCAGGACGTTCGAAGGAACCCGCAGCCTGATCTCGGGTTCGGGCAACGTGGCCCAGTTCACCATGGAGAAGCTTCTGCAATTGGGCAGCACGCCGGTCACCTTTTCCGACTCCTCGGGGTACATTTACGACGAAGCGGGCGTTACCGCCGAGAAGCTGGCCTATATCAAGCACCTGAAGAACGTCCGCCGCGGCCGGGTGCGGGAATACGCCGAACAGTATCCCGAGGCCGTGTTCACGCCCGCGGATTATGGTCTGGGATACAACCCCCTCTGGGCCCACAAGGCCGAGTGTGCTTTTCCGTGCGCCACGCAGAACGAGATCGGAGG
>CALMTS010000487.1 GCA_937872685.1 uncultured Desulfomicrobium sp. | reverse complement strand
GTGACCGGGGGCGCCCCCGCGGCGCCCCCGATTCCGGGCCGCAGGGACCACCTGTGGTCCGGTGGAACGCAAAGAACATACACCCGTCAGGAGAATTCGATGTTTTCGTGCACCGTCTCGGCCGATCCAGGCCATGTGGTCGTCAAATTGTCCGGCGACCTCATTGTGGAACATTCCAGGGAAATCCACGCCGAACTGCTGGCCCGCCTGGCCCGGGATCGCGACGTGACCATTGACCTAGGGGAGTCGGCCCGGATCGACCTTTCCTTTGTCCAGATCCTGTCCGCCCTGCGCAAATGTCCGGACAGGAACGTCAGGATTGCAAACCTGCCCACGCACGTGACCGACACTGCCGGAGTTCTGGGAGCGGGCGATATCATCAGGGAACTCTCTGCCCGTACAGCAGGTGACGCATGAGCAAGACCATCATGACCGTCGACGACTCGGCCAGCATTCGCCAGATGGTCAGCCTGACCCTGAAGGAAGCCGGCTACGCCGTCATCGAAGCCCGCGACGGCAAGGACGCCATGGCCAGGCTGTCCGGTGCCGTGGACATGATTCTGACCGATCTGAACATGCCCGGCATGGGCGGCATCGAATTGATCCGCGCCGTACGCGCCACGCCGCAGTACAAGTTTACGCCCATTGTCATGCTGACCACGGAATCGCAGGCCTCCGCCAAGGAAGAGGGAAAAGCGGCCGGAGCCACCGGCTGGATCGTCAAGCCCTTCAAACCGGATCAGCTTCTGGCCGTTGCCAGAAAGCTGTTGCGCTAGCTCATCACCCCGGAGTCAGAGATGTTCAGAGAAGAAATGCACCGTCAGGCATTCAAGGAAGAAGCGCTGGAGCTTCTTGGCGAGCTTGAAACCTCGCTGCTGGAACTGGAGACGGACACGGCCAATGACAAAGTCATCAACCGGGTCTTCCGCGCCATGCACACCATCAAGGGTTCCGGAGCCATGTTCGGTTTCGAGAATATCGCGTCTTTCACCCACGAAGTGGAGACGGTCTTCGATCTGGCGCGCACGGGCCGGATTGAAGTTACCAGGGAACTGTTGAGCCTCACGCTCCTGGCCAGGGACCACATCCTGGCCATGGTCGAAGGACGAGATTCGGACACGGGGGTTGAAGAGGTCATCCGGGGGCTCAGGGCGCTCAATCCGGAACACAAGCCCCTCGAAGCCACGCCGACCCGCGAACCGCTTACGTGCGCCATGAACCCGAACCTGCGTACCTGGCGCATCCGCTTCGCCCCGCCCAAAAATCTTTTCTTGAGCGGGACCAACCCGGCCTCCCTTCTGGAAGAGCTGTGCGAGATGGGCGAGCACCACGTCATCATGCACTTAAGGGACATCCCCGCCCTGCCCCTGCTCAATCCCGAGGACTGCCTGGTCTGGTGGGACATCATCCTGACCACGGACAGCAGCGAGGAAGAGATCCGCGACGTGTTCATCTTCGTGGAGGAAGACAGCGACCTGACCATTCAGATGGTTGGGAGCTGCCAGGGCATCGACGAGGAATCCTACAAGCTCGTCGGGCAGATCCTGGTCGAAAAGAACGACATCGCCAAGGACGCCCTGGAGCGTATTCTGCTGGAGCGCAAACCCATCGGCCAGCTTTTGTCCGAGGCGGGACTGGTCAGCGCAAGCCAGGTCGAGGCGGCATTGGTCGAGCAGCAGGAAGTCAAACGCCTGCGCCAGACGGCCAACGCCGAGGCCCAGCAGGGCACAAGCATCCGTGTCCCGGCGCAGAAGCTGGATTATCTGGTGGACCTGGTAGGCGAACTGGTCACGGCCCAGGCGCGGCTGACCCAGTTCGCCAGCGAGCACAACGACGCACGGCTGCAAGCCATCTCCGAAGAAATCGAGCGGCTTTCCGACGAACTGCGCGACAGCACGCTCGGCATCCGCATGCTGCCCATCGGCTCGACCTTCAGCCGCTTCAGGCGTCTGGTCCGCGACCTCTCCCTGGAGCTCGGCAAGCGTATCGTCCTTGAAACCCGCGGCGAGGACACCGAACTGGACAAGAACGTCATCGAACGCCTGAACGACCCGTTGGTGCACCTGCTCAGGAACAGCATCGACCACGGCATCGAGAGCCCCGAGACCCGTGCGGCCCGCGGCAAGAACCCCGAAGGCCGCATCGTGCTTTCAGCCGAACATTCCGGCGGCGAGGTGCTCATCCGCATCACCGATGACGGCGCGGGCATCGACCCCGGACGCATCCGGGCCAAGGCCGTGGAAAAAGGCATCATCGCCGCGGATACGCCCATGCCGGACAAGGATGCGCTCATGCTCATCTTCGCGCCGGGCTTCTCCACGGCCGAGAAGGTCACCAGCATTTCAGGGCGCGGCGTGGGCATGGACGTGGTCAAACGCAACATCGACGCCCTGCGCGGCCGCATCTGCCTGGAGAGCGTTCCCGGCCAGGGCACCACAATCTCCGTGCGCATCCCGCTGACCCTGGCCATCATCGACGGCCTGCAGGTCCAGGTCGAAGACAGCTGCTTCATCATGCCCCTGTCCGCCGTGGAGGAATGCGTGGAGCTCATCCGCACGGACAAGGACCGCGCCGACCTCATCAACCTGCGCGGCCAGATGGTGCCCTATGTCAGCCTGCGCAGGGACTTCGACATCCCGGGACAGGCCCCGAAGATCCAGCAGCTCGTGGTCTGCAACTCCCAGGGACAGAGCGTCGGCATCGCCGTGGACAGGGTCATCGGCGAGCACCAGACCGTCATCAAGAGCCTGGGCAAGGTCTACCGGGACGTACGAGGGATATCCGGAGCCACCATCAAGGGCGACGGGAGCATGGCTCTCATCCTCGACATCGCGGCCCTTGTGGCGGCCGGCTCGGCGCCGCCCGCATCACGCGTCCTGGCGTAGCGGCAGGGAGATGACGAACTTGGCTCCCCGGCCTTCGCGCGAAGCGGCGGTGAGGTGCCCGTGATGGTTGTTGGTGATGATGAAGTACGACACCGAAAGCCCGAGCCCGGTTCCTTCGCCGATCTTCTTGGTCGTGTAGAACGGCTCGAAAATGCGGGCGAGGTCTTCCTTAGGGATGCCCGGCCCGTTGTCCTCCACCTCGATCACCGCCCAATCCTGCATCCTCTTTGTGCGCAGGGTCAGCGTCGGGTTTTCCGTTCCGGCCCGGTCCATGGCCTGGGCGGCATTGCGCACGAGGTTCAGGATCACCTGCTCGATTTCCGTGCTGACGCAGGGCACGGGCGGCAAGGCGGGATCTGACTCTCTGACGATATTGAGTTTCCTGAAATCATAATGCTTTTTCAAATCATAGTCCTTGCCGGCCAGCTCCAGCGACTTGGACACGATGGCGTTCAGGTCATTGGAGGAACATGTCCGTTCACTGCGCCGGCTGAAGGAAAGCATGTCCGCCACAATGGCCGCGGCGCGATCGCCCGCCTCGCGAATCCCCTGAAGATAGCGAAGGATGTTCCGCTCTTCGAGAAAGGCGGCCATGCGGTGCAAATCCAGCCCATGCAGCCTGGCCGCCTCGACATTGGAGTCCACGGACGGGTCGAGCCTGCGCATGGCATTTTGCGCGGCCTGCACGATGATTCCCAGGGGATTGTTGATCTCATGTGCCATTCCCGCCGCCAACCCGCCCAGGGACTGCATTTTCTCCGTCTGGATCATGAGCTGCTGCATGCGTTTCATTTCGCGCAGATCGCGTATGACGGCAAAAACGCTTGGATTTCCATTGATATCCATGAGCTGGCATGACAGGAGGCAGACGATCTCTTCACCGGTTTTTCGGTATGCCGTGAATTCATAATCCCGGATCGTCTCTTTGGCGTGTATCAGTTCGTAGAGGCGCTCCCTGACGGCAGGATTCTGGTACCTCCCGAGTTCACTGGTCGTCTTACCCAGGAGTTCCTCCCGGGAGAACCCGAAAAGATCGACAAAGGCGTCGTTGACGTCCTGAATGCGCTGCGTGCTCAGCTCGAAAAGCACGATGGCGTCCGGCGACAACCGGAATATGCCTGCGAACTTCTCCTCGGACTGACGCAACCTGTCCTCGGCGGCCTTGCGGGTGGTGATGTCCTCGATGGTGCCGTCGAGATAGGCTGGGCGGCCCGCGTCGTCGAATTGCAGGGTAGCGTTGAGCACTGCGTAAAAAGGGGAGCCGTCCTTGCGTTTGAATTCGATCTCCCTGCGTATTCCGCTTGGAGAGACGAGCAGGGCTTCAAGCATGTCGCGGCGGGTGCGGGGCTGGGGATAAATGCCTGTTTCCAGCCTCCCCACCGAGGACAGGAGCTCGTCCCGGTCCCGGTATCCCAACATGCGGGCAAGGGTCGGATTGGCCTCCAGAAAACGCCCATCGTAGCTGGTGCGGAAAATCCCTATGGGCGAATT
>CALMTS010000486.1 GCA_937872685.1 uncultured Desulfomicrobium sp. | reverse complement strand
GCCGCCACGCCCCAGGGCAGGCAGTCCTCGTCGAGGCAGAAGCAGGTGCTGTGCAGCCCGCCACGGCCCTCGAAGGCGCAGGGGCCGCAGCCCATGAACACGAAGCAGCCCGGCGTCCTGCGCAGGTAGTGCGAAAAATCCTCTCCGGCCATGACCGGCTCGATATCCCCCTCCACCAGACCGGACATCCCCCTCAGGACATTCACGGCCCGCGCCGTCGCTGCGGGGTCGTTGACCACCACGGGGAACCCCTGCATGTACCGCAGCTCCGCCTGCACGCCCATGCCCGCGGCCACCGCGCCGGTCATGTCCTGCATGGCCCGCTGCACGAGGTCGCCGGTCTCTTCCGAGAGGGTGCGCACCGTGCCCTGCAGGAAGGCGGTGTCGGGGATGATGTTGTAGCCGGTGCCGGCCTCGAAGCGCGTGACGCTCAGCACGGCGCGTTCGCCCGCAGGCACCCTGCGTGAGACGATGCCCTGCAGTTGGGTGACCAGATGGCTGGCGGCCAGGATGGGGTCCGCGCACTGGTGGGGGGCCGACGCGTGCCCGCCCCGGCCCGTCACGGTGATGGAGAACATGTCGGGCCTGGCCATGAGCGGGCCCGGCCGCGTGCCGAACCAGCCCGTCGGCCGGCCCGGCCAGACGTGCAGGCCGAAGACCTCGCGCACCCCGTCCAGGCAGCCTGCCTCGACCATGAACCTGGCGCCGCCGGGCTGGTTTTCCTCGTTGGGCTGGAAGAGGAAGCGCACGCCGGATTTCAGCCTGCCGCGCATGGCCACAAGCTGCGCCGCCGCGCCCAGAAGCATGGCCGTATGGGCGTCGTGGCCGCACATGTGAGCCTGTCCGGGGATCTCCGATGCGAAGTCGAGCCCCGTCTCTTCCTGGATGGGCAGGGCGTCCATGTCGGCCCGCAGGGCGATGATCCCGCCGCCGGAAGTCGGGGCGTCCAGGTCCGCCACGATCCCTCCGCCCACATCCTCACGCACCCGCAGGCCCAGGCGGCCGAGCTCGCGCAGCACCACCGCCCTGGTGCGCGGCAGGTCGGCGCCGACCTCCGGGTGGCGGTGCAGTTCGCGGCGCAGGGCGCGCACATGGTCGAGATGTTCCCGGGCAGCGGCTGTCAGGTCCGTATTCATCGCATGTCCCCCCTTGTCATTCTGGACACCACGCCGATGTCCGTGCGCCAGGACCACCCGGCCTTCTCCCAGAAATTCCGCCCGGCCGCGTTATCCGCGAAGAGGAACGCGTGTGCCTTGTCCAGGCCAGTTTCGGCCAGGGCCGAGAGGGCGCTCTCGACCAGCATGCGGCCGATGCCCCGGCGCCGGAACGCCTCGCCCACGCAGAGATGGTGCAGGTAGCCGCGCCGGCCGTCGTGCCCGGCCAGGACCGTGCCGGCCAGCATGCCGTCCAGGCGGGCGCACTGGCTCAGGCCGGGGTTGCGCAGCAGGTAGGCGCGCATGGTCTCGGGCCCGTCGGCGGCAGAAAGGCCGATGCCTGGCGTGCCTCGCCACAGGTTCATGGCGTCGGGATAGTCGTTCATGGTCATGGGGGCGATGTGCGGTGTCGGCATGGGAAGGTCCTTGATGAATGTGAAGGGGTTCGGCGCGCCTCATAGTGCGGCCTTTGGCCCCCGTGATCAAGAGGGGAATTCCTCCGCGATCGGTGCCGGGCATTGTCATTCCGGGGTCATTCCAGTACGGTTGCCGATGTTTCAACGTGCCTTCGATCATCAATCCCCAAGCCCATGGAGGCAGACCATATGCGATTTCTGGACGAACTCAACGTCAGCGGCAAGCGTGTCCTCATGCGCGTCGATTACAACGTGCCCCTGAAGGGCGATACCATCACCGACGACAACCGCATCCGGCAGAGCCTGCCGACCCTGCAGATGGCCCTGGACGGCGGCGCGTCGCTGGTCATCTGTTCCCACCTCGGACGCCCCAAGGGCGTACCGGCCCCCGAATTTTCCCTGAAGCCCGTGGCCGTCCGCCTGGCCGAGCTTCTCGGCCGCGAGGTGAAGATGGCCCCGGACTGCATCGGGCCCGAGGTCAAGGCCATGGCCGAGGCCCTCAAGCCCGGCGAGGTCCTGCTCCTCGAAAACCTGCGCTTCCACGCCGGCGAGACCAAGAACGACCCGGATTTCAGCCGTGAACTGGCCAGCCTGGGCCAGGTGTACGTCAACGACGCCTTCGGCGCGTCCCACCGGGCCCATGCCTCAGTGGTGGGCGTCACGGAGTTCATCGACGACTGTTGCGGCGGATTGCTCCTCAAGAAGGAATGGCAGTATCTGGGCGAGGCCCTGGAAGACCCGAAGCGTCCCTTCGTGGCAATCATCGGCGGAGCCAAGGTGTCGTCCAAGCTGGGTATCCTGAAGGCCCTCATGGACGAGGTGGACTCCATGATCGTCGGCGGCGCCATGGCCAACACCTTCCGCAAGGCCCAGGGCTTTGAGGTGGGCACATCCCTGGTGGAGGACGATCTGCTGGAGGAGGCCATGGCCATCATGGTCGAGGCGCGCGAGAAGGGCGTCAAGTTCTATCTGCCCGTCGATTTCATCCTCGGCACTGACCCCAAGGGCGGAGTGGCCTCGGGCGTGAAGACCTACCAGGACATCCCTGCGGATGAGATGATCCTGGACACGGGCCCCGCCTCCCACACCCTCTTCGCCGAGGTCATCAAGGACGCCGGCACCGTGATCTGGAACGGCCCCATGGGTGCCTTCGAGAATCCGGCCTTTGCCCAGGGTTCCATCAACCTCTGCCGCGTGGTGGCCGCCATCCCGGCCATGACCATCCTCGGCGGCGGCGACACCAACGTCATCGTGGAGCAGACTGGCCTGACCGAGAAGTTTTCCTTCATTTCCACCGGCGGCGGCTCGTTCCTCGAATTCCTGGAAGGCAAGGAACTGCCTGCCTTCACGGCCCTGGAGAAGAAGTCATGAAAAAGCTGATGGCCGCCAACTGGAAGATGTACAAGACCGTGGCCGAGGGCGTGGCCACGGCCACGGAGCTGGCGAAGCTGCTGGCGGACCGGCTGCCCGCGGACCGGGAAGTGCTGGTCTGTCCGTCTTTCACCATGCTGTCCGCAGTGGCTCCCATACTGACTGGGGTCGAGGGCTGCTTTGCCGGCGCGCAGAACTTCTACCCGGCAGGGCAGGGGGCCTTTACGGGCGAGATCGCCCCGGAGCAGCTCCTGGACCTGGGGTGCGCCTACGCCCTGGCCGGGCATTCCGAGCGCAGGCATGTCCTGGGCGAGGAGGACGGGCTCATCGGGAAGAAGGTCGCCTTCGGCCTTGATGCAGGCCTGAAGATGATCCTGTGCGTGGGCGAGACCATCGACGAACGCCGGGCCGGGCAGGTGGAGGCCGTTCTGGCCCGCCAGCTGGAAATGGGCCTGGCCGGAGTGCTCGAAAAGGCCACGGCCGCAAACCTTGCCGTGGCCTACGAACCCGTCTGGGCCATCGGCACGGGCGAGGTGGCCGGCCCCGCAGAAATCCTGGCGGCTCATGCCTTCGTGCGCGAGAAACTCGTCGCGCTCCTGCCGTCCGAAGGGGCGGCGGTGCGCATCCTGTACGGAGGTTCCGTGAAGCCCGACAACGCCGGCACCATCATCCGCCTTGACAACGTGGACGGAGTACTGGTAGGCGGCGCAAGTCTTAAAGCCGACAGCTTCAGCCAGATCGTTCTGGCTTAAATATCAGGAGGAATCCCCTTGAACGCCCTTATGATCACTATTCACGTTATTGCCTGTGTCGCCCTTGTCATCCTCGTCCTGCTGCAATCCGGCAAAGAGGGCATGGGAGTCATCTTCGGCGGTGGCGGCGGATCCCTCTTCGGCTCCACGGGCGCGGGCGGCTTGCTCGGCAAACTGACCGCAGGCGCAGCGACCGTGTTCTTCCTGACCACCATGGTCTTCACGTACGTCAGCACCCAGCAGCACGCGGCTCCCAAGGAGTCCATCGTCCTCGACATGCCCGTGACCGAAGTTCCGGCCACCCCCGCAGCCCCGGCCGAGCAGCCTGCAGCTCCTGAGCAGAAACAGTAAAAAAATGCTGGACAAACCGAAGAGGCATAGCTAAAGACTGCTTCTCCGGTTTGCGGGATGAAGTTTCGCAAATCTCATAGGTTAGATGTCGAAGTGGTGGAATTGGTAGACACGCTATCTTGAGGGGGTAGTGGGGTATCCCGTGGGGGTTCGAGTCCCCCCTTCGACACCAGAAAAAGATAAGCCGCTGAAGTGAAAGCTTCGGCGGCTTTTTCTTTGATCGTGCGTTCGCATGTTCCGCACGAGCTGAGGGTGTTCGGAATTCCGTGTAAACGGCAGCGTTAGAGGTTGATCATCCTGCCTTCAAACGAGGGCCGCTTCGTCGAT
>CALMTS010000485.1 GCA_937872685.1 uncultured Desulfomicrobium sp. | reverse complement strand
GGCGATCTGCTGCGTCAGCGAAAAAATCCAGACCGCTTATGTATGCGCAATACACTGCGCGCCCTGGATTTTTTCGCTTCCTTGCATCTCACCATTTTTGAACGGCCTGTGAATTTTCAATTTTCGACAGTCAGCTGAGGCTCAATCCTGCTGGAGATGCTCCCCCTGGGGGACATGCAGATGGAAGGTCGTGCCGGACTCGCCGGTCTCGAACCAGACGCTGCCCCGGAGGTAGTTCGTGCACAGCAGATGCACGCTGTACACGCCAAGGCCCCGCCCCTGTCCCTTGGTGGAGAAGGAACGGCGGAAGAGATGCCGCTGCACGTCCTCGGGCATGGAGCCGGGATTGTGCACCGAAACGTGAAAATGGCCGTGTTCCACGGAGCCTTTCAGAAGCACCGCCCCGCCTTCGGGCGTAGCCTCCAGGGCGTTCTTGAGGAGGTTCATGCACATGCGGTGGACGATGGTGCGGTCGGAGATGACCTCATCGGATACCGTCTGCATCTCAACGCCGATCTCCTTGCCCCTGCCCAGGGCATGCTGGGTATGGATGTTGGCCAGACCTTGCAGAAGCTGGGCCAGGGAAAAGCGCTCCAGGGACAGACGCAGTTCGTTGTTCTCGGCCGCCAGCAGCTTCTGCTGGGCCGAAATCTCGTCCACGCAGAGGTCGAAATACGGCAGGATGGTGTCCAGGAGTTCCCGGTTGTCCCCAGTCAGGTCCGTACGCAGGAAATGCAGGATGCCCTTGACCGCGCCCACCGTGTTCAGGATGTCGTGCAGGAAGACCTGCTCCAGGGAACGGCACCGCTTTTCATGGGTCCAGTCGTGCAGGGACATGGCCACGAAGGGCCTGCCGTCCAGTTCGAGCGGGATCGCCCTGATCCTGAACTCGCGGGCCTGCAGGCGGTCTCCGGTTTTGAGGGTCATGGAGCATTCCGTCTCAGCATGCTGGCCGTCGAGCCCGCCGCGGATGCCCAGCAGCGCCCCGCACTCCCCGCAGAGCCCCCCCGATCCGCAGCCGGCCTCCTCGGCGTTGACGCACTGCAGGAAATCGCCGGGCCGCTTGCCCCACAGCTCCTCGACGCGCCCTGCGCCGGCCAGTTCCAGGATACCCTTGGTGCAATGAATCAGCCTGCGGTCGCCGTCGAGGACAATGAGCAGGGCGAAGGACTCGTCCAGGATGTGCGCCAGGTGCCCGCCGCGCATCAACTCGCCCTGCAGGTCGGCATAGTATTGTATATTCACGATTTCCTTGTCATGAGAACGACTTGGCATATATTTCGGGGAGCACATTCATACGGGTACGGCTGCGAAAGGTCAATGTTGCGATCCCGGCGTCCTTGGGGCTATGAACCATGCTTCCCGACCCGGCCGGGACGCCCTTGCGGGCCACGGCCCCCGTGCGGGGAAATCAACACACCGGACACCCAATGCGCACAGAACGCTGGAAATGGATCATCACCGGAGGGGTGCAGGGCGTCGGCTTCCGCCCCTTCGTCTACAAGGCGGCCCTGCAGGCCGAGGTTACGGGACAGGTCCTGAACACCCCCGAGGGAGTGCTCATCGAAGTCCAGGGCAGCCGGGACCAGCTGCGCGCCTTCGAGACGGGCTTCAACGCGAACATCCCGCCCCTGGCCCGCATCGTGACCTGGGAGCGGGGCACGGCCGAACCCCTGCCCGGCGAGGACGCCTTCCGCATCGTGAAGAGCACGGGCGGCGTCGGCCACCAGGTGCTCATCAGCCCCGACGTGGCCACCTGCGACGACTGCATCGCGGACCTGCGCGACCCGGCCGGCCGCCGGCACCGCTACGCCTTCACCAACTGCACCAACTGCGGCCCGCGCTACACCATCACCCGCTCCATCCCCTACGACCGCGCCACCACGTCCATGGCCTGCTTCCCCCTCTGCCCCGACTGCCGGGAAGAGTACGAGGACCCGCTGGACCGCCGCTTCCACGCCCAGCCCAACGCCTGCCCGGTCTGCGGCCCGCGTCTGTGGCTGACGGACAGGGACGGGCGGACCCTGGCCGAGAACGATGCGGCCATCCGCCGGATCGTGGGGCTGCTGCTGGGCGGCAGCATCGCGGCCATGAAGGGCCTGGGCGGATTCCACCTGGCCTGCGACGCCCGCAGCCAGGCGGCCGTCGACGAGCTGCGCGCGCGCAAGAACCGCAAGGACAAGCCCCTGGCCGTCATGGTCCGCGACCTGAACGCCGCCCGCGCCTTCTGCGCCCTGTCCGCGGCCGAGGAGCGGCTGCTCACGGGCCGCGAGCGGCCCATCGTCCTGGCCCGGGCCCGGGAGGGCTGCGGCCTCGCTCCCGGCCTCTCGCCGGACACGCAGTATCTGGGCATCATGCTGCCCTACACCCCCCTGCACCACGTGCTCTTCGACGAACTGCAGGCAGACGCGACCCAACCGCAGGCGCTGGTCATGACATCCGGCAACATGAGCTCCGAACCCATCTGCCTGGGCAACCGGGAGGCCCTGCGGCGGCTCGGAGCCATCGCCGACGCCTTCCTGCTGCACGACCGCGACATCCTCATCCGCTGCGACGACTCCGTGGTCCGCGACGTGGACGGCCGGACCCAGTTCATCCGCAGGGCGCGCGGCTACACCCCCGCGCCCGTGGACCTGGCCCAGGATGGCCCCACGGTGCTGGGCGTCGGCCCCCTGCTCAAGAACACCCTCTGCCTGACCAAGGGCAGGCAGGCCTTCGTCTCGCAGCACATCGGGGACCTCGAGAACCTCGAAGCCTTCGGTTTTTTCCGGGAAATCAGCGCCCACCTGGCCGACATCCTGCAAGTGCAGCCCGTGGCCGTGGTCCATGACCTGCACCCGGACTTCCTGAGCACGGAGTTCGCCCGCGAATCCGGACTGCCCTGCCTGCCCCTGCAGCACCACTTCGCCCACATCCATGCGGTCCTGGCCGAAAACCGCCACGAAGGCCCGGCCATCGGCCTGGCCCTGGACGGCACGGGCCTGGGCGACGACGGCACCATCTGGGGCGGCGAGGCCCTGCTGGTGGACACCAGGACATTGCGGCACCGGCGGCTGGGACGGTTCTCCCAGGTCATGCTGCCCGGCGGCGACGCGGCCGCCCGCGAGCCCTGGAGGCTGGCCCGCGCCTTCCTGCACGCCCTGGAGATCACGGCCCCGGACGGGCGCCCCTGGCCGTGGCTGCCGGAATTCGCCGCAGCCGACGCGGTGGTGGGCCAGATGCTCGACCGCCGCCTGAACTCCCCCCTGTCCTCCAGCTGCGGCCGGCTCTTCGACGCCGTGGCCGCCATGCTCGGCCTGCGCCACCGCATTTCCTACGAGGGACAGGCTGCAATCCGCCTCGAAGCCATACAAGACAAAAGTGAAAAAGGCCGGTATATGTGTCCCATGATCGGGCATGACGGCATTGTGGAACTCGATACACTGAAGCTGTTCGCACAGGTCCATGCCGACTGGCGCAACGGGGAATCCCCGGCCCGGATCAGCAGGCGCTTCCACCTGGGGCTCATGGACGGCCTGAGCGCTCTCTGCGTCCGCCTGGCCGGACAATGCGGCTGCACCACAGTCGCGCTGAGCGGCGGGGTCATGCAGAACCTGACCCTGGCCCAGGGCCTTCCCGGACTGCTGGAACACAACGGGCTGACGGTGCTGGTTCACCAGGCCCTGCCCCCCAATGATGCATGCATCTCCCTCGGCCAGGCCGCCTACGGCAGATTGGCGCTGCAACCATAACAGGAGCGGACATCGTGGAAATACTCTCCCGTCTGACGACATTCTTGAAAATGGCCTGGAAGGCGCTGACCATGGTCAGGAACGCCTTCGCCAACCTCTTCTTCATCGCCGTTCTCGTGTTTTTTCTGGTCGCCATATTCGCCGACACCGAAGAGACCCTCGAATCCAACTCCATCCTTGTCGTCAATCCGGCCGGCACCCTGGTGGAAGAGACCGCGCCGCCGGAACCGGCCGAGGCGTTCCTGCGGAAGATGGGCCGCGAAACGGCCAAAACCGACGAGACCAAAGCGCAGGACGTCATCGACGCCATCCGCAGGGCCTCCACCGATTCCCGGATCAAGGCCATGGTCATCGACCCGCGGGACATGCAGGGCTGCGACACCACCAAGCTCCTGGACATCGGCAAGGCCATCCGCGACTTCAAGGAGACGGGCAAGCCCGTCCTGGCCCACGCCATGTTCTACAGCCAGGGCCAGTACCTCCTGGCGTCCTATGCCGACTCGGTTTCCGTGAACCCCCTGGGCGGGGTGCTCATCAACGGCTTCGGCATGTACCAGACCTATCTGAAGGGGCTCATGGACAAGCTCCGCATCAATTTCCACGTCTATCGCGTCGGGGAATACAAGACGGCCGCGGAGCCCTTCATGCGCGACTCCATGTCCTACGAGGCGCGTGAACAGAGCCGGGAATGGCTCGGCGGGCTCTGGCAGGCCTACCTGGCCGAACTGGGGAAAAACCGCAGCGTCACGGCGGGGGATATCACCTCCTATGTGGAGAACATCGACTCCAGGCTGCGTGAAACGGGCGGCGACGCCGCGCAGCTGGCCGTCTCGGCCAAGCTTGTGGACGCCGTCCGCACGGGCGACCAGTTCGACCAGTTTCTGGCCGGAAAGGTCGGCCTGAAGCCCGAAAACATGAACCGCGTCGAGTTCCGGGACTATCTGAACATGACCACGGCCCAGGCCCCCAAGGGCAAGGAGCTTATCGGCATCATCCGCGCCCGCGGCGCCATCCTGCCCGGCAAGCAGCCCGAAAGCATGACGGGCAGCGAATCCGTGGCCGCCCTGTTCCGCAAGGCCCGCCAGGACCCCTCCATCGTGGCCGTGGTCCTGCGCCTTGACAGCCCCGGCGGCAGCGCAGCGGCCTCGGAGGAAATCCACCACGAAATCGCGCGCACCCAGGAGGCAGGCAAGCCCGTGGTGGTCTCCATGGGCAGCGTGGCCGCGTCCGGTGCGTACTGGATCGCCTCCGGCGCCAACCGCATCGTGGCCGCGCCCACGACCCTGACGGGCTCCATCGGCATCTTCGCCGCCTTCCCGACCTTCGAAAACGCCGCCGAGTCCCTGGGCGTCGTCAGCGACGGCGTGGGCACCACCCCACTCTCGGATCTGGGCAACCCGCTTCGGCCCATTTCGCCCCAGGTCGAGGCGTCCATCGAACATCTCCTGAAGTTCGGGTACGACCTCTTCATCAGCCGCGTGGCCAACGGCCGCCGCATGGCCCCGGAAGATGTGGAGAAAATGGCGCAGGGCAGGGTTTTCCTGGGCCAGGCCGCGCATCAGGGCAAGCTCGTGGACCAGCTGGGGGACCTGGACGAAGCCGTCAGGACCGCCGGCACCCTGGCCGGGCTGACCGCCGTCGAGAGCAAGGAGCTGCGGCGGGAGCACTCGGCCCGCGAAAAATTCATGGAGGCCATTTTCTCCTCGGGACAGGCCCTCTTCTCCCCCCGGTCCCCGGCCCTGTCCAGGCTCATGGCCATGGCCCAGGCCCAGGCCGGGCTCCTGGACACCTTTGCCGACCCCGGCCACATCTACGCCCGCAGCCTCGAATGCGAGGCCTCCTCGTTCTGAAATACGTCCCGCCCGGCGCGCCGCGCCGGGCGGGACGACCTTTTCGCCTTGCCAACCCCCTGCCTTCTGATTAAAAATTATCTTTTTTCGTGACGGCGGGCATCTCGCCGCACCGCCTGTTCATCAACGGCCGGCCGCCCGGCCTCACCAACGGATTCGCCATGCCCCAGAAAGGACCCCATATATCCCTCGCCCCCGAACGCCTGGTCAAACGCGTTCTGGGGCTCCCCCTGGAAGAATTCCAGACCTGGCCCGAATATCTGCAGCAGCTGGCCCTGGACCTGGCCGAAGAGCTGTTCATCATCCGCTACAATCCCTTCATCCCGCCCAAGGATGTGCGCCAGAGCGTGGGCGCCCGCCTGCAGGCCGAGCGCGCGGCCCTCTCGCCCGAGTACTACCGCGAACTCTCGGGCTGCCTGGAGCGCTTCTGGCAGAACTGGGAGGCCGACCAGAAATTCAAGGCCACCCTGGTGGACCGCCTCTCAAAAATCCTGGACAGGGAGCAGATCGTCTCCGCGGCCAACAACCTCATCGAATGCTCCACCGACGCCACGGACCTGCGCATGGAGCTGCCGGCCCTGGTGGTCTTCCCCGAGAACACGGCCCAGATCCAGGGCATCATCCGCCTGGCCAACGAGATGGGCTTCCCCATCGTGCCCCGGGGCGGAGGCTCCGGCCTGACTGGCGGCGCCGTGCCGGCCAAGCCGCGCAGCGTGATCCTGAGCCTGAGCCGCCTCAAGGACATCATGGACATCGACCCGCAGGGCCGGACCATCACCGTGCAGTCGGGCGTCATCACCCTCACCGCCATCCAGGCCGCGGCGGCCAAGGGCATGCTCCTGACCGTCGATCCCGCCTCCAAGGCGGCATCGTCCATCGGCGGCAACGTCTCCGAGAACGCGGGCGGCCCCTTCGCCTTCGAATACGGCACCACCCTGGACAACCTGCTTTCCTACAAGATGGTCCTGCCCACGGGCGAACTGATCCAGGTCAAACGCGTGGAGCACCCCTGGCACAAGATCATGCCCGACGAGGCCGCCGTCTACGAAATCCTCGATGAATTCGGCAACCGCCGGGAGCTTCTGACCCTCAAGGGCGACGAGATCCGGGGCACGGCCCTGGGCAAGGACGTGACCAACAAGTTCCTGGGCGGTCTGCCCGGCGTGCAGAAGGAGGGCGTGGACGGCATCATCACCGAAGCCACCTTCACCCTGCACCCCATCCTGCCCCATTCGCGCGTCATGTGCCTGGAATTCTACGGCAACTCCATGCGCAACGCCATGTTCGTCATCAAGGACATCGTGGCCCTGCGCGACGAGATCCGCACCCAGGGCGACCTGGTCAAGCTCTCGGCCCTGGAGGAGTTCGGCATCAAGTACGTCCAGGCCATCGAGTACGCGAAGAAGTCCCAGAAATTCGACGGCATCCCCATCTCGGTCCTCATCATCCAGCTCGATTCCACCGACGAGGAGGCCGTGTTCGAGGCCGTGCGCCGCATCACGGACATCTGCGCCAACTACGACAACGTGGACAGCTTCGTGGCCGCCGACGAGCGCGAGGCAGAGGTCTTCTGGCACGACCGGCACCAGCTCTCGGCCATCTCCAAACGCACCAGCGGATTCAAGCTCAACGAGGACATCGTCATCCCCCTGGAGGTCATCCCGGATTTTGCGGACTTCCTGGAAGAGAAGAATCTTCACTACCTGGCCATCTCCTACCGCGAGGCCCTGCAGCAGGTGCAGGTCCTGCCCGGCATCGAGGTGGACGACGAGTTCATCCGCATGGAGATGGACGTGGCCTCGTCCATCATCAAGGGCAAGACCACCAAGGACGACCTGCCCGAGCAGGAGCTGCAGCTGCAGACGTCCTTCTTCTTCCAGCACCTCAAGGGGAAGTACCCCAGGCTGCACGAGGAGCTGGGCAAGATCTTCGACACCATGCAGAGCACGCGCGTGGTCATCGCCAACCACATGCACGCCGGCGACGGCAACTGCCACGTCAACCTGCCCGTCAACTCCAACGACCCGCGCATGCTGGCCCTGGCCGAGGAAGCGGTGGAAAAAATCTTCCACAAGGTCCTGGAACTCAAAGGGCAGGTCTCGGGCGAACACGGCATCGGCATCACCAAGATCGGCTTCCTGGCCGAAGAGAAGATCGCCGCCCTGCGCGCCTACAAGAAGAAGGTCGACCCAAACAACATCTTCAACCCCGGCAAGCTGACCCAGCGCGACCTGGTGGTCGTGCCCTACACCTTCTCCTTCAACCGGCTCATCAAGGACATCAACAAGACGGCGCTCCCGGGCAAGGAGAGCCTCATCAACCTGCTGCTGAACGTGCAGACCTGCACCCGCTGCGGCAAGTGCAAGCAGGTCTGTCCCATGTACCTGCCCCAGAAGGGCCTGCTCTTCCACCCGCGCAACAAGAACATCACCCTGGGCGCCCTGGTGGAGGCCATCTACTACTCCCAGCTGCAGAACGGCGAACCCCAGACCCAGCTCCTGGGCGAGCTGCGCAAGATCCTGGAGCACTGCACGGCCTGCGGCAAGTGCTACGCCATCTGCCCCGTCAAGATCCGCACCCAGGACGTGACCCTGCAGATGCGGGCCTACCTGGAGGAAAAGGGCGCCGGCGGGCACCCCTTCAAGAACCGCGTGCTGAACCTCCTGAGCCAGGACCCGCAGTCCACCCTGCCGAAGGTCGCCAAGATCGCCGGCATCGGGCAGGAGCTCGGCAACCGGGCCGTGAACCTGCTGCCAGCCAAGTGGCGCGAACGGCTGGACAGCCCGCTCCTGCGGGGCAAGGGGCCGGCCACGCAGTTCAAGAACCTGAAGGAAGGCCTGCATCTGGCCAAGGGCAACATCATCACGTCCCAGGGCGCCGCGAGCAAGCGGGCCGTGATCTATTTCCCGGGCTGCGGCGCGAGCCTCTTCTACCGCTCCATCGGCATGGCCGCCGTGCGCCTGCTCCTGGACGCCGGCGTCAGCGTGGTCCTGCCGCCGGACCACCTGTGCTGCGGCTACCCGCTGCTGGCCTCGGGCTGCCGTGACCAGTTCGAGCGCATGGGCAAGGACAACCAGAAAATCCTCGAAAACCTCATCCGCCAGGCCGAAACCGCGGGCTTCGCCGTCAAGGCCGTGCTGACGTCCTGCGGCACCTGCCGCGAAGGCATCCGGGAGTACCGCCTCAAGTCCCTGGAGACCCGCCAGGTGGAGCACATGGACGTGGTCCAGTACATCATCCAGCACACCAAGGGCGGCTTCGGCAACGGCCCCGAGCGCCTGCTGTACCATGCGGCCTGCCACCACGAGTGGACCGGCGTCGCACCCCTCAAGGCCGGGGACATCTACGCCAAAGAGGTGGGCAAACTGGTCGGGGCGCAGGTCGCGGTCTCGCCCTTCTGCTGCGGCGAGTCGGGCCTGGGCGCGCTGACGTCGCCCAAGATCTACAACCGGCTGCGCTCCCGCAAGAAGGAGCAGCTCTCGGCCGATCTGGCCGCGTATCCGGCGGACAACCCCGTCATCGTCGGATGCCCGTCGTGCAAGATCGGCATCCAGCGGACACTGCTGGACATGGGGGTGAGCCGCGACGTCCTGCACACCCTGGAATTCCTGGCGCGCCTGCGGCACGGCGGGACCTGGCGCAAGGATTTCCACAAAGAGCTGGGCAAATCCGAAGCCCAGGGCGGCGTACAGGTCGTGGCGACGAAGGCATGAAGCTGCTGGGCATCGACTACGGGCAGAAACGGATCGGACTGGCCATGGCCCGCTGCGGCATGGCCTTTCCTTTCCGGACGCTGCAGAAAGGCACCCGGGACAAGCTCTTCGCCGACCTGCTGGCCATCATCGAGGCCGAAGGCGTCGAGGCCGTGGTCCTGGGCCTGCCCCTGGACATGGAAGGCAAGGAGACCCTGACCACCCGTCAGGTCCTGAACTTCCGCGACAGCCTGGCACGGCGCACGGACCGGCCCATCCATCTCGTCAACGAGGCCCTGACGTCCTTCGACGCGCGCGAACGCCTGCGCGAAGCCGGGGTGCCGGCGCGCAGGCATGCCGAGATGCTCGACCAGATGGCCGCGGTGTGCATCCTGGAAACCTATCTGGGGAATTCATGAAGCTGTGGGTGAAGCTGATTCTGGCAGGAACTCTGCTGCTGGCCCTGGCTGCCGGCGCCGGGCTCTATGCCGCCTGGAGGTACACGGAAACGCCCCTGGCTCCGGACTCCAACGCCACGGCCGTCTTCCGGGTCGAGGCGGGAGAGAACCTGCGCACCGTGTCGTCACGGCTGGAACAGGAGGGGCTGGTGCGCTGGGCCGAGGCCTTCCGCACCTACGGCCGCTACCGCAAACTCCCCCTGCAGGCCGGCGAGTTCGAACTCTCGCCGTCCATGAGCCCGCGGCGCATCCTGGAAGTGCTGGCCTTCGGCAAGCCCATCCTCTACCGCCTCCATTTCGCCGAAGGGCTGACCCTGCGCGAAGTGGCCCAGGCCGTGGGAGCCACGGGCCTGACCACGACCGAGCGGTTCCTGGCCGCCTGCCGGGACCGCGACTATCTGCAGTCCAGAGGCGTCAACGCCACCGATGCCGAAGGCTACCTCTTTCCCGAGACCTATTTCTTCCCGCGCATCCCGGACCAGGACCCCTACCCCATCCTGCAGGCGCTGCTGGACCGCTTCCGGTCCACTGTCGCCGCCCTGCCGCAGGCGGGCGACCCGGCCGCGCTGCACCGCATGGTCATCCTGGCGTCCCTGGTGGAGAAGGAGACGGCCGTGCCGTCCGAGCGCCCCGTCGTGGCCGGGGTCTATGCCAACCGGCTGCGGCTGGGCATGCTGCTGCAGTGCGACCCGACCATCATCTACGGGCTCGGGGAGAACTTCGACGGCAACCTGCGCCGCTCGCACCTGCAGGACGCCGCCAACCCCTACAACACCTACGTGCATCCGGGCCTGCCGCCCGGCCCCATCTGCTCCCCGGGCAAGGCCGCCCTGCTGGCCGCGTCACGCCCCGAGGAGCACGACTTCCTCTACTTCGTGGCCCGCTCCGACGGCTCCCACCACTTCAGCCGCACCCTGCGCGAACACACCAACGCGGTCATCAAGTACCAGCGCAAGGGCCGCCCTTTTCCGCAAAACCCGTCCACCCGCAACGATTGAGCTGAACAATCCCTACCGTGAAAGGGCCTCGCGCTGCTCCTCTGACTCGGAATTGAACAGCGCGATCTGCCTGAAAGCCTGGGAAAACTCCG
>CALMTS010000484.1 GCA_937872685.1 uncultured Desulfomicrobium sp. | reverse complement strand
ATGGAGAAAGCGAAGGTCTATTTTACCGATTTCCGCACGGTGGCTTACGGTGACGGGCTGCCCACCAAGCTCAAGAAGATGATCAGGAAGGCCGGGATCGGGGAGATCGACATGGACGGGAAGTTCGTGGCCATCAAGCTGCATTTCGGCGAACTGGGCAACATCAGCTATCTGCGCCCCAACTATGCCAAGGCCGTGGCCGACGTGGTCAAGGAGTTGGGCGGCAAGCCGTTTTTGACCGATTGCAACACCATGTACCCGGGCAAACGCAAGAACGCCCTGGAGCATCTGGAGTGCGCCTGGGAAAACGGCTTCACGCCGCTGTCGGTAGGCTGCCCCATCATCATCGGGGACGGGCTGAAGGGGACCGACGATATCGCGGTGCCCGTCGCGGGCGGGGAATACGTGCAGAAAGCCAAGATCGGGCGGGCCGTCATGGACGCGGACGTATTCATCAGCCTGACCCATTTCAAGGGGCACGAGATGACCGGATTCGGCGGGGCCATCAAGAATATCGGCATGGGCTGCGGCTCCCGGGCCGGCAAGACCGAGCAGCACTGCGGCGGCAAGGCCTCCATCGCCGAGGCCAAATGCCGTGGCTGCATGGCCTGTCTGAAGGAATGCGCCAACGATGGCCTCTTCTTTGACGAGGAAGCCAAAAAGATGCGCGTCAACGAGGAGAATTGCGTCGGCTGCGGGCGCTGCCTCGGGGCGTGTAATTTCGACGCCATCGCGTTCAGGAATTTCGCGGCCAACGAGCTCCTGAACAAGCGCATGGCCGAGTACACCAAGGCCGTCGTGGACGGACGCCCCTGCTTCCACATTTCCCTCATTGTGGACGTCTCCCCCAACTGCGACTGTCACGGCGAAAACGATGCGCCCATCCTGCCCAACCTGGGCATGTTCGCCTCCTTCGACCCGCTGGCCCTGGACCAGGCCTGCGTGGACGCCTGCATGAAGGCCAAGCCCCTCCCGGGGAGCCAGCTCTACGAGAATCTGTCAAAGCCGGATTTTCTCGACCATCACGACCATTTCCGGAACACCACGCCCCAGTCCGAATGGCGCTCCTGCCTGGAACATGCGGAGAAGATCGGGCTGGGCACCCGGGAGTATGAGCTGATCGCCGTGAAGTGAACCTGCCGGATGAACACGGATACGGCCCGCACATAGCCAATGTTCCCTGCCGCAAGAGCCCGTCGGGATGGCCTGACGGAAATGAGTTCTTCTTGCCGGGACCGCGTGGCCGTGAGCGGGCCGTGCTTTGGGGCTCATGACAAATCGCGACATGATGAATGTCGCGATTTGTCGCGATTCGGACCTTTGTGGAAGTTGGTCTCGGCTTGGAAAGGGGATGTGACGGAAGCGGCCTCGCCCCGCGGGACGCGTGTCCGGTCGATGTGGATTTTCATCTGGTATCCAGCCGGATCGTAGCGCCTCTGCTGCATGTGGGCTATGTCCGCCCGGATCGTCGCGACGCCATGTACCCGTACACGACGAAACACAGGGAGACGAGCTGCTGCACGGCCAGGATCGGCTTGCCCTGCATGGACATGAGCGTGGCCATGCTGCCGTTCATGAGCATGAAGAACAGCCATCCGGCGGCGTTGTTCTTGGCCAGCAGGTAGCTCCCGAGCAGGAATCCGGCCGTGACGCCCATTTCCAGGACCTGCGAGACGGAGGTCACGCCGCCGTAGTCGTACAGGCTGTAGCCGACGCCAAGCACAATGAATCCGTAGGTGAAGACCGCGGCGAGGCGGTCGAAGCGCAGGCTTGGAGCCTGCGGTGACTTGTACGCCGTGTACAGGCCGAAGAGCATCGACGGGATGCCGCCCGCTTCGATGGACGCGGCGATCCAGTTGTGCTTGTCGAGCAGGATGGCCACCCAGGCCGGCACCCCCGCGACGTAGACGAGCCACCCGCAGAGCCTGAGCAGCCGCTGCGCCGTAAAGCGCCTGCCTTCGGCAAAAGCGAACAGCATCTTGTTCAGCAGGTAGCAGCCGCCGCCCCAGATCTGCAGGAAAATGCTCACATCAATCATGGTTCACGCTCGTGTCGTGTTTATGGACGAGTCAGTGCGGCCTCACGGAAACCGGCGGCGGACATTCCGCGCGTCCGGGCGCATCGAAGCGGTTCTCAGATGCGGTCCGCGGCTGTCAACGGCCGCGAGTCCCCGGCCATATCTTGCGGTGTTCAGAACACAGCCTTTCGGACATGAAGAGGCTTCGTGGACGGAGTCTGCCGCCCTCTGTGACGGGCGCGGGGCCGGAGGGCCGGTTTCCGCCTGAAACAGGGCGCGTGGCCTTCGGGCCTGGCGAAATTTGACATCAGTCCGGTTATCTGATTTTCCCTTTGAAAGAAGGGATATTGCGGCTTTTCAAGACAACGCTCCCGCTGCGGCGGGACAGGGCGGTTACCTTGCATGATCATCGGAGTGGGCATCGACATCGCGGAACTCGACAGGATAGCCCGTTCATTTGAGCGGTTCGGGGAGAAGTTCAGCGCCCGCATCCTGACCCCGGCCGAAATGGCCCTCGTCCCGGCCAACGCCGTCCCCTTCCTGGCCTCGCGCTTCGCCGCCAAGGAGGCCGCGGTCAAGGCCCTGGGCACGGGCTTCAGCCAGGGCATCACCTTCCAGGACATCGAAGTCCGTTCCGATGCCCTCGGCAAGCCCTCCGTTGTTTTTCACGGTGCTGCACTCCAGCGTGCGAAGGAGCTGCGGGCCGCCGGCGCGCATCTCTCCCTCTCCCACGGCCGTGACAACGCGGTGGCCGTGGTCATCCTCGAAGCCTGACCCCGCCTTTGCCTGAAGCGCCAGCCCTCCGGCAGGGCCAAAAGGCCCTGCCAATGCCTACTTCCTGATCTCCACCGTCACTTCGTGGGCGCCTGACAGCGACTGCGGCCCCGTGTTGCCGAGGAAGACGCGGCCGGCGTCAATCCCGAGTTCCTGCACCAGGCGGTTCTTCACGAACTCCGCCCGGCTTGCGGCCAGACGGATCAGGTCCTCGTCGGTGACCTTGATCAGTTCGCGCAGCTTGGCCTCCTGCTCCTCGCGCGGCACCTCCTCGTGGATTCCAAGGAAGTTCTTCTTCTTTTCCACGGGTTCTTCCTTGTAGGCTTCCCAGAGCACATCCGCATATTCCTCGTCCGAGATCTTGAGTTCTTCCAGCACGACGCCTTCGCGCTCCTTGCGGGACAGGCCGTCGTATTTGATGACCTGCAGCTTGCGCAGGAACTGGCGGTCGGCGATGGCCTGGCGGTCGGCGGCCGGGTCGGCGTGGCCGGCCACGGAGATGCTGATGCCCGGCCGCTGTTTCAGGATGTCGCCCAGGGCCTGGATGCCTTGCGCCGTTTCTTCGGCCGGCGTGGCCAGCCCCGGGGGAAAGGCGAGCTTGCTGATGTCGGCCGCCCCTTCGGGAACAAGGCTCGCCAGCAGGCTGAAGGGCGATGTCACGGCCTTGACGATGAGGCCGAGGAACGCCTGCATCACGATGCCGCCGATGCTGAACTTCGGGTCGTTCAGGTCGCCCTTGACCGGGAGGTTGATGGAGATGTTGCCGGACATGTCCCTCAGCAGGGCCAGTCCGAGCTTGATCGGCACGTTGGCCGCGTCGGGGGACTCGACTTTCTCCCCGAGTTCCAGTTGGCGGGCCTTGATGGCGTTGCGCATGGCCAGGCTGCTGCCCTCTGTGTTGACGGCCATGTCCCAGTCCAGCTGCCCCTGGGCCACGGGGTAGGCGATGAATTTCGAGGAGTACGGGGACAGGGCGACCAGGTCGAGGTTGCGCAGCGTCACGGTGCTGTTGGCTTCCACGGGACTCTTCAGGGGGCTGACCCACCCCGTGGCGTTGACCGGCGCCGTGCCGTCGATGACGGCGGAGAGCTCCAGTTCAGCCCGTTGTTCCGGGTTGAGGGAGATGTTGCGCACGCTGAGGTTCACCGGGGAAACGACCGAAACGAACTGGGGCGAAAGGGTCTTGTCGGCGAAGGTGAAGCGCCCGTCCTTGAGGGTGAAGGCGGCGATTTCCATGCTCTTGAGGCCGTTCGCCGCATCCTTCTTCCCGGGCTTCGGCTTGGCCCGTTTTTGTGCCGCCGGCTGGATGCGGTCCAGGGTGGTGCGCCCCTGGTCGTCGATGACGAAGCCCGCGCGCGGCTCCACAAGATCCACCTGGCGGATCGTGAGGGCCAGGGGGGAGAGTTGCAGCGCGATCTGCTCCGCGCCCAGGGATTTGAAAGCCAGCACTTCCGTCTTGGAGCGCCCTTCCGTGACCCGCAGGCCATCCACCTGCAGGGATCCGGAAATCTGCTCGCGGCCCTTGGCGCCCATGCTCCAGTTCAGCCTGCCGCCGAGCCTGCCCGCGGGAATGTCCACTGCCGCCGATTCCGCGACATATGGCGAGGCCAGGGAGAGGGGAATGCGCGCCAGGTCGAGCCTGCCCTTGGTGACCAGGGTGGAGGGGACGAGGTCGCCGGAAGCCTTGACCGTCCCGCTTTCCTCGATCCGGCAGGACAGGGTCAGGGGGATGGCCTTGGTCAGGTCCGTGGACAGGTTCCTGGTCTGGAACGTGATCTGGTCCACATCGATGCGCGCGGGTTTGGCCAGGGTCTTGTCGGTGAAGGCCAGCCGGGATCCGGCCAGGGAGAACTGCTCGACGTTCACGCTCCAAGCGGGCGCTGCGCTCCTGGCGGCTGCCTTGCTTTTGGCGGGAGCGGCCTTCTCTTTTGCCGTGAAGAGCTGCGCGAGGTCGATATCGCCGTTTTCCTGCCGGATGACGTCGGCGGCGAGACGAAGCTCGACGGGACCGATTGCCACGGACTGCGCTGCGGTGTCGACCGCGACCGGTCCGACCTGCAGGGCTTCGAGCCGGATCGGAGCGCCCTTGTCCGCGGTCTTCAACTCCAGTCCTTTCACGGCCGCTCCGGCCATGGCGACGGTCCAGGCCGTGGCGTTAGACCCGGCCGGGGGAGTGTCGTCCGGCGTCTGCTTGGCCGGCGCGCCCTGCAGCGCGGCGAGGATTGTCGCCCTGCCGTCCTGGTCGACGCCGGTGGAGACTTCAGCCCCTTCGAGGGAAAACACGCCCGCGCGCACGCTGCGGTCGCCCATGTCCAGGAAAATTCTGTCCAGGCCGGCCCGGCCGAGCCGGACCTGACCGGAGCCGTCGGCCGCCTTCAGGGTCAGGTCGCGCACCTCGAGGGATGAATCTTCGAGGCGCGGCGCCTTGTCCTCCCCGTCGATGGCGAAGCCGATGCGGGCCCCGGCCTTGGCGGTGACCAGGGTCAGGGGCAGGGCGTCCTTGAAATACGGGGAGTAGGAGGGGATATCCAGATCGCGGGCAGTGATGACGGCCTGCACGCGGAATGGCGATACGGAAAACGTCGCGTTCGTGCCGAGCTCTTCCCCGTCCGCCGTGCGCAAGTTCAGGGCGGCCTGCGTGGTGGCGTTGGCGGAGGTGTCCAGGTCCGTGATGGTCAGATTCAGGGACGCGACCTCCTTGGTGAAGGCGGTCGTTTCGTCCCGGAAAAGGATGCGTCCGTCCGTCAGGCGGATTTCGGGCGCCTGCAGCAGCAGGGCCTTGGCGGTCTTGCGCCGCTCGGCCCGTTCCTTTTCGTCGGCGTCCACGGTCGTGGCGTTCCCATTCCCGGCTTCGGCCGCCGTTGCATTATCCGTCGCGACGGCAACGGTGCCGTTGGCGTTTTCCGCTGCCGCGACATCGCGCTGCGTGGCGTTGCCCGTCTGCGCCATGCCGTGTCCCGTGGCGTTTTTCGCGGCGCCTGTCACAGGGGCATCGCCGGTCACGAAGTAGTGCATCCAGTTCAGACTGCCGTCCTTGCCGCGCACAATCCGCAGGAACGGTTGCTCCAGGGCCACGGAGTGCAGGCCCATCTGCAGGTTCAGGATGGAGATGTCGTCCATGACGATGACCGTCCTGGCGGAGGAAAGCACCGGCTCGCCGTTGTCCGTCAGTTCGATGTCGTTGCCCGTGATGGTGCCCTGCAGGGAGAAGGTCGGCAGGCGGTCCTCGTGCTGCTCGAAGGCCAGCTTGCTTTCCAGGTTGAGGGTGCCCTTGGAAAGCTTGAGGTTCTCTGTGGCCGGAACATAGGCCCAGTACCGGGGAAGGCCGAGTTCGACGACGTTCAGGTCGAACTCTGTTTTGAGCGAATCGGAGAAGGGGATGGTCTGCCCTTCCAGATTGAACGGCGCCCCGTTGACCCGGAAGGACAGGGTCGGCGTCATGAAGGTTTCCCAGTCCTTCTTGCGCGAGGAGAAGCGGGGCAGTTCGAAGTCGATCTGGTCGACGACGTGCGTCACACCTTTGGCTTCGTCCTCCAGGACCACGGTCCCGTTGCCCAGGGAGAAGGGTTCGACGATGATGGGGAAGAGCATGCCGCCGTCAGCCTTCTCGGGGGCTGGTTCGGCTGGAGCCTCCGTGAGGTCGGCAAAGTTGGTGCGGCCGTTTTGGTCGAGGCGGATATGCAGGCGCGGGCCCTGCAGGCGCGTCTCGCGAATGACGAGGGCCAGGCGCGGCAGGGAGCTGAGTTCCAGGTTGGCGTGCAGGCTGTCGAAGGCGACGAAGTCCTTGTCCCCGCTTTTTTCTCTGATGGCGAAGCCCGCGACGTCCACCGTCAGGGCAAAGGGGTTCAGACGGATGTCCTGGACGCTGACCTGCC
>CALMTS010000483.1 GCA_937872685.1 uncultured Desulfomicrobium sp. | reverse complement strand
AGGGTCACGGTGTTCCAGCCCATGTGCGGGATGTTGATGGGCGCTCCGTCCTCCTCGGTCAGGTCCGGGGTGAAGATGTCGCAGCGGCCAGGAATGAGCCCCAGAGTGGTGGTGTCGTTTTCGGGGCTGTATTCGAGCAGGATCTGGCAACCCAGGCAGATGCCGAGCATCGGCTTGCCTGCGGCGATCTCCCGGGCCATGATCTCGCGCAGCCCCGACTGGTCGAGGTTGGCCATGGCCGAGCCGGCCGCCCCGACACCGGGGAAGATGAGACCTTGGCAGCCGGCGATGACCTGCGCGTCCGCGGTGATGGTGCAGGGGATGGAAAGGTAGTCCAGGGCGCGTTTCACGCTGGTCAGGTTGCCTGCCTTGTAGTCAAGGATGGCGAGCATATGTGCTCCTCGTGGAAGAGGTGAACGGGAAGGGCGCACTGTAGCCAAAGCGTCCGCAAAAACCAAGACCCGGATGTTCCTCTCCCCGGAACGGGATGCGTCTTCCGTCCGGTCTGTTTGCGTCGCGCATGGAGGCGTCTTGCCGCCGGGAGCCTTTCGGGCTAGGGGCGGAGGATACGATTTCAAGGGGGCACATATGATCATCATCACCGGAGGCGCGGGGTTCATCGGCAGCGCCATGGCCTGGGAGCTGAACCGTCAGGGCCACAAGGACATCCTCGTGGTCGACAACCTGGCCTCGACCAGCAAATGGCGCAACCTGGTGGGGCTCGCCTATCATCGCTACATCCACAAGGACAATTTCCTCGATCTGCTCAAGACCCGGTACATGGAAGGCCGCATCGAGGCCGTGATCCACATGGGCGCCTGCTCCTCGACCACCGAGGCCGACTGCGACTACCTCATGCGCAACAACCTGGAGTATTCCAAGGCCCTGTGCCGTTTCGCCCTGGAACGCGACGCCCGTTTCATCTACGCCAGTTCCGCCGCGACCTATGGCGACGGCAGCCGTGGCTTCGACGATTCCGACGAGGCCATGGACAGCCTGCAGCCGCTGAACATGTACGGCTACTCCAAGCACCTCTTCGACCTCTGGCTCAAGGGCGACGGCCTCCTGGACAAGGTGGCCGGCCTCAAGTTCTTCAATGTCTTCGGCCCCAACGAGTACCACAAGGACGACATGCGCTCCGTGGTCTGCAAGGCTTTCACCCAGATCCGACAGACCGGGAAGCTCAAACTCTTCAAATCCTACCGCAAGGAATATGCGGATGGCGAGCAGCGCCGCGATTTCGTCTACATCAAGGACTGCGTCCGGGTCATGGGGTGGCTTATGGCGAACCGGGACGTGGGTGGCGTCTTCAACGTGGGTACAGGACAGGCCCGGACCTGGAACGCCCTGGCCCGCGGCGTTTTCGCGGCCATGGGCCGGGAACCGCAGATCGAGTACGTGGACATGCCGGACACCCTGCGCGGCAAGTACCAGTATTACACCTGCGCCGACCTCAAGAAGCTGGAAGGCAGGGGATGCGATGTGGGGTTCCGCCCCCTTGAAGACGGCATCACGGATTATGTGCAGAACTACCTGATGAAGGGTTACGCCCACCTGACGGCCCGCTATTGAAGCGCATTCGCAGCTGAAAAGAAAGGCGGCCCGGGTCATCGGGCCGCCTTTTTGCGTTCATGGGGGCGCGTGTCGCGCGTACGGCATGTTCAGAGTTCCAGAAACGGGCCGGTGACCGAACCGGGATTGGTCTTGAGCTCCTCGGGCGTGCCCTGGGCGACGATGATGCCGCCGTTCTCGCCGCCTCCGGGGCCCAGGTCGATGACGTGGTCGGCGGCCGCCACCATGTCGAGATTGTGCTCGATGACGATGACCGAGGCGCCCTTGTCCACCAGGGTGTGCAGCACGGAGATGAGCTTGCCGACTTCGTGCATGTGCAGGCCCGTTGTCGGCTCGTCCAGGATGTAGAGGGCTCCGGGCAGGCTGCGCTTGCCGAGTTCGCGGGAGATCTTGATGCGCTGTGCCTCGCCTCCGGAGAGGGTCGTGGCCGGCTGGCCCAGGCGGATGTATTCCAGCCCCACCTCTTCCAGGACCCCGAGCTTGCGCTCCAGGGCCGGGTGGTTGGAGAAGAACTGGCGCGCCTGCCTGACGGTCATGTCCAGGACGTCGGCGATGGACTTGTCGCGGTAGAGGATGTCCAGGGTTTCTCGGTTGTAGCGCCTGCCGCCGCAGACTTCGCAGGTCACGAAGACATCGGGCAGGAAATGCATTTCCACCCGGATCTGGCCGTCGCCCTGGCAGGCCTCGCAGCGCCCGCCGCGCACGTTGAAGCTGAAGCGCCCCACGTTGTAGCCGCGTTTGCGGGCGTCCTTGCTGCCGGCGAAGATGGTGCGAATCTCGTCGAAGACCTTGGTGTAGGTGGCCGGGTTGGAGCGGGGCGTGCGGCCGATGGGGCTCTGATCTATGGATATGATCTTTTCCACGGCCTCGGCGCCTTCGATGCCTGCGATGCTCCCCGGCGCATCGACCTTGAGTCCCTGCATGAGGGCCAGATGCTTGTAGAGGGAGTCCATGACCAGGGAGCTCTTGCCCGAACCGGAGACTCCGGTGATGCAGACCAGGGCGCCCAGGGGGAAGCGGGCGTCAATGGCGCGCAGGTTGTTGGTGGTCACCCCGCGCAGGGTGATGGCGCGGTCCGAGGTCCTGCGCCGTGGCGGCCGCGGGATGCGCAGCTCGCCGCGCAGGTATTTGCCCGTCAGACTCTGGGATCGTTCGACCAACTCGGCGGATGGTCCCTCGAAGACCAGTTCGCCGCCCAGAAAGCCCGACCCGGGACCCAGTTCGAGCACATGGTCGGCGGCGCGGATGGTCGGCTCGTCGTGTTCCACGACCAGCACCGTGTTTCCACGTCCCTGGAGCTGCCGCAGGGTGTTTATGAGGCGTTGGTTGTCGCGGGGGTGCAGGCCGATGCTCGGCTCGTCCAGGACGTAGGTCACGCCGACCAGACCCGAGCCCAGTTGCCCGGCCAGGCGGATGCGCTGGGCTTCGCCGCCGGACAGGGTGGTCATGTTGCGGGCCAGGTTGATGTAGTCGAGTCCTACGTTGGCCAGGAACTCCAGGCGGTGTCCGAGTTCCTTCAGGAGCGGCGTGCCGATCTCCGCGTTGACGCCGGTGAAGGCCAGGCCCTGGAGCCAGGCCAGGGCGCGGGTGATGGGCAGGGAGCAGAACTCGAAGATGTTGAGGCCCTCCACGCGCACGGCCAGGGATTCGGGGCGCAGCCGTGCTCCCCGGCATGCCGGGCAGTCCGTGGTCTGCCGGTAGCGGGCCAGTTCGTCGCGCCAGATGTAGCCGAGGCCCTGTCCCTGTTCGAGGAAATGCACCACGCCCGGCCAGTCGCCGTCGCCGTGGAACAGGGCGTGCCGCGCCTCGGGGGCGAACTCCTGCAGAGGCGTGTCCAAGGAGAATCCATGCTTCAGGCCCAGGGCTTTGAGGTCCGGGGCGAATCGTTCCAGGCTGCGTCCCTTCCAGGGCAGGATGGCGCCCTGCCGCAGGGACAACCCGCCGTTGGGGGCCAGCAGGGCGGGTTCGTAGTATTCCACGGCGCCCAGGCCCGAGCAGTGCGGGCAGGCGCCCTGGGGGCTGTTGAAGGAGAATAGCTGGGGGCTGGGCTTGGGCAGGCTCAGGCTGCATTTGGGGCAGACGGCGTCGGTGGAGAAGAAGATGTCCTGCCCGCCGATGACAGAGACCACGATCCGCCCTTCGCCGGAGGTCAGACCCAGTTCGACGGAGTCGGCCAGGCGTTTGCGCATGTCGGCCTTGAGCACCAGACGGTCCACCACCAGGTCGATGGAGTGCTTCTGGTTCTTGGCCAGATCCGGCATGGGGTCCAGGGACAGTATCTCGCCGTTGACTCTGGCCCTGACGAACCCCTGGGCCTTGAGCTTCTTGAAGAGGTCGGCGTGGGTTCCTTTCTTGTGGTCCACCAGCGGGGCCAGGAGCATGAATTTGGTCCCTTCGGGCAACCCCATGATGCTGTCCATGATTTGGTCGCTGGTCTGGGCCTGGATGGGCACTCCGCACTCCGGACAGCAGGGGGTGCCCAGACGGGCGTAGAAGACGCGCAGGAAATCGTACACTTCCGTGACCGTGCCTACGGTGGAGCGGGGATTCTTGGAGATGGTCTGCTGCTCCAGGGAGATGGCCGGGGTCAGGCCCTCGATGAGGTCGATGGCCGGCTTGTCCATTTGGGGCAGGAACTGCCGGGCATAGGCCGAGAGGGACTCTACGTAGCGTCGCTGGCCTTCGGCATAGACGATGTCGAAGGCCAGGGTGGATTTGCCCGAGCCCGAGGGACCGCAGACCACCACGAGCTTGTCGCGGGGGATGTCCAGGGTCAGGTTCTTGAGATTGTGCTGACGCGCGCCTTCGATATGTATGACTTTCGTATCCATGAACACTCTGTTACGGCTGCAGGGGAATGCAGGTTTTGACTTGCGGGTTGCTACCTATAACCATATGAAAATTTCTGGCAAGTAGATCCCATGTAAGAACATCTCGACACTACCCCGGAGCCGCCAATGAAGATTTCCCTCGGGGCGAAGACCCTGGCCCAGCCCGCGCCGTTATGGATCGTCGGGTCGTATGACGAAAACGGCAGACCCAACGCCATGGCCGCGGCATGGGGCGGGATATGCTGTTCCAAGCCGCCGTGCGTGGCCGTGGCGTTGCGCGAAGAGAGGTACAGCTTCGCGTCCATCACCGCCCGCAAGGCGTTCACCATCAGCGTCCCCTCGGTGCGGTTCGCCGCCCAGGCCGACTACTTCGGCATCGCCTCGGGGCGAGACACGGACAAGTTTACGGCTGCGGGGCTGACACCGGTGCGCTCGAAGCTTGTCGATGCGCCCTATGTCGGCGAGTTCCCCCTGGTGCTGGAATGTGCCTTGCTGCGCACCGTCCCTCTGGGCATGCATGTCCAGTTGGTTGGCGAGATCATGGATGTCAAGGCCGATGAGGAGGTTCTCGATGATAAGGGTTACCCGGATGCGGCCAAGGTGCTTCCCCTCATATTCACCCCAGTGACCAGGGCATACCACACTGTGGGCGAATACGTAGGGCAGGCTTTCGAAATGGGGCAGGTCTTCTGCGGGAAGGACCACGTCTGACTTTTCAACATTTCCGGATACGACAAATGACTGACCAATACGCCAATTTCTTCTGTTCCCTGGACGTCGTCATGTCCCTCGTCAAGGCCGGGGTCCCGGCCAACTCCAAGTGGGGCGCGCTCATCCTCTACATGCGCTCCATTTCGGAATACGACTACCTGTCCGCGGAGCAGAAGCAGCAGATGCAGGATCTGGTCATGCAGATCGTGCGGGAGCGGGACTACTCGGAGGTTCGTTTCAAGGAGTTCGTGCGTCTTCAGGAGCAGATCCTCTACAAGCCCTGGAACAAGAAGCTGGAGGAGGCGTTCCGCGAGACCGTGGGCTTCATCGAGCACATGCGCTCCCAGAACATCCAGCGGGCCAAGGAGGTCAAGGACCTGCGCGAGACGACCATCAACACCGTGCGGGATCAGAACGCCCTGGAAGATATCGTCACCGAGATCCGGGCGGCCTTTGAGAAGGTCATCACGCATATGGAGCAGGATACCCGGGATCTGATCGAGATGAGCTACACCGACCCCTTGACCAAGCTCAACAACCGCCGGGCCTTCGACCGCTATTTCCAGACGGCGCTGGCGGAGCATGTGGTCACCGGCAAGCCCATGAGCCTGCTTTTCTTCGACATCGACCACTTCAAGTCCTTCAATGACTCCTACGGGCACCGCATCGGGGACCAGGCCCTGGTCACGGTGGCGGGCAAGCTCATGGGCTACGCCCACAAGTACGGCACCTCCCCCAACCGCAGCTTCTTCCCGGCGCGTTTCGGCGGCGAGGAGTTCGTGGCCGTGCTGCCCGGCGTCGATCTCGAAGAGGCCCGGTCGGACGCCGAGAATCTGCGCGCCATCATCGAGGACTACAACTTCATTATCCGCGATCACAACGGCCAGGTGCTGCAGAAGGGCATCAAGATCACCGTGTCCGTCGGCGCGGCGGAGCTTCGCCCCGAATGGACCGACCGTCACGACGACCGCCTCATCGACGCGGCCGACAAGGCCATGTTCCGGGCCAAGACCCGTGGCCGCAACCAGGTCTGCACCATGAATGACTGCTGAGGGAATTCGGCGCGTTTTCGTTCATGAGGCCCTCCGGACTTCCGGGGGGCCTTTTTTCAGCTTTGCGGGAGTGGATTGCGACCGGGGTTGCGGAACGGGGCATGGTCTCCAGGTTAGACCGGCAGTCAGGATTTCGTGACTCTGTCGGCGTGGCCGCTGGCGAGAATCGACCGCAGCCGGGCCTCGTAGGTATGCCTGGACAGGATGAGGTCCTGCCAGGCGCGGCGCAGCCCCTCCTTGCGTTCGGGTTCCCCGGCCAGGCCGCGAAGCAGTTCCGCAGCCTGCTGCGGCGTCTCGAACGCGACGGCCTGGACCATGTCTTGGGGAAAGATCGACAGGCCTGGCGTGTCGTCCGTGATCAGGAATCCGCCGCAGGCCCATACGTCGAAATGCCGCTGGGTCAGCCCGCCGGGCAGCAGCAGGCTTGTCAGGTTCAGGGTGAACGATGCCTTGCGGTAGGCGTCGGCCAGCCCGTTGTAGTAGTCCACGGGCGGCAGGTGCCTGGCCGAAGGTACGAGTGGTTGCCATGCCTCGTCGCCAATGATGGTCAGATCCACGGTTGCGGACAGGGCCGCGAGGCAATCGCGCCGCCAGGCGGCCGAGGCTGTCTCCGCGCCGAGGCCGAGGGTCCGCACCCCGTTGCCCGGCCACAGGGGGAGGCCCGGGAGCCTGTCCCGCCACCAGCCGAAATGGGCCCGTCGTCCGGGGAGTCCGCGGGCTTCTTTCGCCAGGTCTTCAGGCAGCCTGCTGGCGGCGAAGAAGCGGTCCCTGTCCGGAAAGGACGAGCGCCCCGCGAAGGTCAGGTCTTTCCCGCCGGGGCAGACCGCGCCCGGTCCGAAGAAATGCGGGCTCGCGGCCAGGGGCAGGTGCCTGGCGTCGGCGCCCAGGGCGCGCAGGGGTTCGACGAACCATTCGTCGGTGACAAAGAGGGGCAGCTTCTTCCAGAGCTGGTTTTTCTGCCCCGTGAGGAGGTGCAGGGGATTGTCCACGCACCATACGGCGGCTGGAACGGCGGCGGCTTCCAGCAAGGCCTGGTTTTCACCCCATGGGTCCAGGCCGTGGAAGTTGACGCTCAGGAATAGCCCCGGTTTTTCCCTGTCCAGAAGGCGGGTCAGTTCATTGGGTGAAAGTGATGCGGGCAGCCGCCGGGGGGCGAGTTTCATGGCGCGGGCCGCGTGCTCCAGTTCCGGGACGACGAGCCCCGCTTCGGGGCAGGGCAGCCAGAC
>CALMTS010000482.1 GCA_937872685.1 uncultured Desulfomicrobium sp. | reverse complement strand
GGCATGCCAGCAACATAGAAGTTTCCTCCGTTTTTGGACGAAACTTAGCATTACTGTCCCTGATGATGAATAATGAATGGAAGTTAAAACACTCTGATAATGAATAGGTGTTTATACTTATTCGACATGTATTAAACTAAACACTCTTAGGGGTATCTTTTGATCGAAAGTAACGTGACGGCCTGATTCCGGCGCATCCCGTCGGCTGGGCGGAGGTAATGGCGGTGCAGCGCGCCCGGCTCGCCAGCACCCGGAAGAGTTCCTTCACGTCCACGGGCTTGCCGAGGTGCCCGTTCATGCCCGCTTCCAGGCATGCTTCCCGTTGGCCGGGCATGACGGAGGTCGTCAGGGCGATGATGGGCAGGCTGTCGAATCTTTCCAGGGCTCTGATGATTCGCGTGGCCTTGAGGCCGTCCATGTCGGGCAGGTTGATGTCCATCAGCACCAGATCGAACGGCGGCAGGGACGGGGTCAGCAACCGCTGGACGGCCATCTCGCCGGAAGAGGCGATCTCCAATTCCACCCCGGCCGGCCTCAGAATGGCGGCGAAGAGTTCCTGGTTGGACTGCACGTCCTCGACCAGAAGGACGCGCATTCCCCTGACGGTCTCCAGGTCGTGCTGATTGCCTTGGTCCGTCACTTCAGCCTCCGGAAATTCCTGGTTTCCCATTCCCGTAAGGCGCTCAAGGGTCTCGCGCACGGCCGAAACGGTGAACGGCTTGAGCAGAAATCCATCGACGCCGATCTGCCCGGCGTCCATGTACTCCGTCTCGCGCTGGGTCAGGCGGGTCATGAGCGCCATGGGAGAGCGCACGCCGGCCTCGCGCAGCCGCCAGACGATTTCGGCGCTTGGAGAGTCGGGCAGGCCGCAATCCGCCAGAATCACGTCGAAGCGCCCGGACCCCGCCAGGCGGACGGCTTCCTCCGCAATGCCGGCGCATTCGTGCAGGACGCCCAGCTCGCCCAGACATTGCGACATGGCCTCGCGGGACGCCCCGTTGTCCTCCACCACCAGCGCCTTCAGGCCGGAGAACGCCCGCGGCTCGGGGGCTTCGGCCCCATCTCCGCCGACCTCGAGCGGCAGGGTGAAGCCGAAGACCGAGCCCTCGCCGGGACGGCTCCGGACATGGATGTCCCCGCCCATGAGGCGCACCAGGTCGCGGCTGATGGCCAGGCCCAGTCCGGTGCCGCCGTAGTTCCTCGCCGTGTCCCGGCTTCCCTGCTCGAAAGAGCCGAACAGGCGCGCGAGGTCTTCCGGCGCCATGCCGATGCCCGTGTCGCTGACTTCGAAACGCACTCCGTTCTCCTTGCCTGACGGGCCGACGGGCCGGGATATGGCGATGCGCACCGTGCCTCCGTTGGTGAACTTCACGGCGTTGCCGCCCAGGTTGACCAGGACCTGGCGCAGGCGCAGGACGTCCCCCACGAGGCGGCGGGGCAGGCCCGCGCCCATGGAGAAGACCAGCTCGTTTCCGTTTTCGAAGGCCCGGGGGGCGAGGATGTCCGCGACGTCGCGAAGCAGCGCTTCCGGGTCGAAGGGGGTTGCCTTTGGCTCCATCGCCCCGGACTCGATCCGTGAAATGTCCAGGATGTCGTTTACGATGTCCAGGAGATGCCCGGCCGAGACCCGCGCCTTGAGCAGACGCTGCCTGAGCTGCCCCTGCGCTGCGGATTGCAGGGCGAGATCCAGGAAGCCCAGGATGGCGGTCATGGGGGTGCGGATTTCGTGGCTCATGCTCGACAGGAACTCGCTCTTGGTCCGGGCCATCGCCTCGGAAGCCTGCCGCTGCAGGACAATGTTGCGGATCATGGAAGCCATGAGCGCGAACATGACGACGCCGACCATGACGATGCCGCCCCACAACATCGCCGTGCTTGTCACTCCGCAGCATCTCTGGTTTGGGCCTTTGAAGGCGAAGACATCGAGAGCGCCCACGATGAGCGGGCACAGCAGAATGACGGTGATTGTCCTGTAGCACCCGAGGCGCGCGAAGCAGACCCACGTTCCGGCCAGGAGCGCGGCGATTGCATAGAGCATGGGAAAATTCCCCGGCAGCAGCTCGGGAATGGTCAGCGCGCTGGCGGCCAGGGTGAAGGCCACCGCGGCGCAGGCCAGCAGCACGGCCGAGACGCCCTGACGCCGGACCCGGATTTCCAGGAAGGCCAGGATGAGCAGGGCCAGAACGCCCTCCGCCGCCAGGCCGGCGACCATGATGATCGTGGGCGGGTCTTCGAGGCCGACCATATGCAGGTAGGCCGTGGCGGCCAGCAGGCCGCCGAGGGCGCTTGTGCCGAGGACCAGCTTTCTGACGCCGGCGTTGCGGGTCAGGTAATAGATACCCAGATGGACCAGGGTCAGGGTCAGAAAGAAGGCCAGGGCCATGCCCGCTCCCAGCGCCTTGAAGCCGTTGCTCCGCAGGGCGTGTTTCAGGGTCGCGATGTGCGGATGGACAACCAGCGGCGCCATGCCGGTCACGCGGATATAGCATGTGAGCGGGCCGCCCAGGCCCTCCGGCAATTCGATGCGGCGGCCGGCGGAACCGCCGTCAGGCGCGAGCAGCCTGCCGTAAGAGAAGATGCTCCATCCCCCGCCGGGCATGGGAATGAAAAGCTCGAAGGATTCATACATGGACCGGCCCGGGTCGAAAATCCAGAGCTTTCCCGGATCCCCAGGGTCGTTTCCTTGCCTCGCATCGAGGACGAAGCGGAACCACAAGGCCGAGTCGGTGAAGCCGAAATTGAAATGATCCGACTCTCGCCTGACGTAATACGTCTCCAGTTCCGGCGACGCGGCCATGTCGATGGTCAGGGAGCGGTCCGGGTCCTCCATCACCTCCATGAATGGCCGCAGGTCGTACGACTCCCCGTCGCTTCCGAGGACACAGACACCGCCGGCATGGACCCGGAGGGCCGCCAAGGCCAGGCCGAACGCCAAGCAGAAGATCATGAAACAGACCAGCCTATGCCGCCGCATGTTCTCCCTCCCCGCGTCCCATGCCGCCGCGCCACCTGGCCAGAACCCTGAACAGTTCGTCCGTGTCCACTGGCTTGTCCAGATGCCCGTTCATCCCCGCTTCGAGGCACTTTCTGCGCTTTTCGGCGGATGTGCTGGCTGTCATGGCGATGATCGGCAGTCCGGCCAGGCGTTCGTGCCGCCGGATGGCTCTTGTGGCTTCGTACCCGTCGAGGCCGGGCATGCAGATGTCCATGAGCACCAGGTCCAGGGCCGGCCGGCCCTGGTCCGTGACCCGCCGCAGGGCCGCATCGCCGTCGGAGACGGCTTCCATCAGCACTCCGGCCTGGGACAGGATGATCTCCATGAGTTCCAGGTTGAACTGGTTGTCGTCGGCCAGCAGGACGCGCATGCCGCGGGCCTGTTCCGCGTGGTCAGGCTCACGTTCCCGGGCGCAGACGTCCTCGCCCAGGGCGCAGCGCAGGACGCCGACGAGCGTCGACGCGGTGTATGGCTTGGGCAGTAGCGCCTGCGCGCCGCTGCCGGCGAACTCCAGCGCAGTGAGCTCCGGCCGGGCTGGACTGGACATGAGGACGACCGGCCGGCCAGCCATCTGCGGGATTTCCCGGATGCGGGCCACTGCTTCAAATCCGGCGGCATCGGGCAGGTCCCAGTCCACGAAGGCGATGTCGAACCCGCCGCCTTGCGCCATGACGGCCGCTTCGGACGCGGTCCCCGTCTCCCGCACCTCCAGTCCGAGGGTCTGCAGGCAGCGCTTCAGGGTTTCACGGGCCAGCGGGTTGTCCTCCGCGACAACGGCCTTGAGGCCGGCGAAATCCGAGGTCTCCATCGGCCCGTCCATGCCCGGCGCGGCTTCCAGCTCCAGGGTGAGTCCGAAGACGGACCCCTTGCCGGGAGTACTTGTGGCCGTGACATCGCCGCCCATGAGACGCGCCAGCCTCCGGCAGATGTTCAGGCCCAGGCCCGTGCCGCCGAAGATTCTCGACGTGACCGGGTCGGCC
>CALMTS010000481.1 GCA_937872685.1 uncultured Desulfomicrobium sp. | reverse complement strand
AGCGCCCCCGCTTCCGTGTCGTCGGAACCACCGGGGATATCAGGATTTTCGCCGAGCACACCCGCAAGTGCGAACTCGAAGAGATTGCCAGGGTCAGCGGCGCCGAAGTGGTCTACCTGCCCAGCGACGGCGAGGGCAAGGAAGGACACAAGGGCAAGGAATAGCCATCCTCAAGCAAGTCTACGCAAAAGGCCGCCCCCCCAAACAAGGGAGGCGGCCTTCATTTTTTCCTTTCCATGACCGGAGCCGGGCTGCGCAGCGACACCTTGCCCCGCATGTCCAGGGCGCCGGTCAGACAATTAGTCCTTGTAGACGATGGTGCCCACGTGCTCCCCGGCCAGTGCGGCCATGATGTGCTCGGGGTGACGCAGGGCGTCGATGACCTGGAACTCCTTCAGGCACTTGGAGTTCTTGAGAAAGGTCAGAACGGGGCGCTCCACGATAAGATCGTCGAGGTCCAGGGCCATGAGCTCCGACACGGAGATGCGGTCGATGAACCTGAGATCCTCGATTTTCTTGGCCTTTTTCGGGTCGTCGCTGTACAGGCCGCGTTCATCCTTGAGGTAGATGAGTGACTTGGCCCCGATGTTCTCGGCCAGGAGGAAGGCTCCGCTGTCCGTGCGGTGCGGCGGGATCGAGCCGACTTCGGCCGGGTGCTCGAAGAAGCCGTAGGGCGGGATGCCCGTGGTGATGGGCAGGTAGCCCTCACGGCAGAACATGGTCAGCTGCTCCAGGTTGTCGCCGTGGCCGATGCGCACGCCACCGTGCTTGGCCAGGAGCACGGCCAGCATCTCGGCGTTCTGGGAGGACACCTTGTCCCCGAGCTTGGACAGCACGCCCGTGGGCATGCCCAGGTCCACGCCGATATTGTAGACGTGGCGGGCGCGGGTGCCGCCCCCGGTCATGAGGAGTATCTTGTACTCCTCCTTGGCCTTGATCAGCACGTCGACGATGGGAAAGAGCGCCTTGGACCCGCGGTCCATGATGGACTGCCCGCCGATCTTGAGGACGTTCACGTCGGGATGCATGCGAAAATATTCCGCAGACTCGGTCTTGGCCAGGAACTTCCTGCTGACGAGGGACTCCCCCATGAGCGGAGTGTCGATATGCAGCCTTCCGGTCTCTGATTTTTCCTTGATAAGTGGACTCATTGTCTCCTCCGGGATCGTCGACGGCGCGAAGATGGACTCGCGGTCGACCAGTTAGATGTCGAACATGTCCCGCTTGAGCAGGTGATGCAGGCCGATGCCGACCAGATAGCTCAAAGCGAGATTGGATGCCAGGGTTATGCCGAGCATGGCAATGCACACGAAATATTCCTTGCGGTCCGAGATGTCGCGCACCGTCATGGCCAGCTGCGCGCCGGCGAAAATGAGCAGCGCGCCGAGCACGGACATGGGCACCAACTGCGCGATGGCCAGCACCTGCGATCCGAAGAGCAGAGCCACGATGACGAACAGGCCCCCGATGAAGAGGTTCGACCCGGCCGTGCGCGCGCCGAAGCGATAGTGCGCGGCCAGCCCCCCCGCCCCGTGGCACATGGGAATGCCGCCGAGGATGAAGCTGCCTATGTTGGCCAGCCCCATGCTGATGCACAGGGCCTTGCCCGTGGTCCTGGAGGCGCCGTCGCCAAAATACTCTCGCGCCAGGTCCTCGTTGGCCAGCACCGCGTTGCCCAGGGTCATGGGCAGCTGCGGCAGGGCGAGAACGAAAAGCGCCGTGGAAAAGGACACCCAGCTCGGCAGGCCCGTCGGAAAAAGCTCCGGCAGATGCAGGCCCAGGCCGGAGAGAGGCACGCCCCGGCCCAGCAGCAGTCCCATCAGGAAGCCGAAACCCACGACAACGGTCGCGGCCGGAAAACGCCGGTTGTTAATCAGGAAAAGTGTCAGGACCACGGCAATGGCCCCGAAAACCCAGCTCAGCTGCAGGCCCCCCAGGGAGGAAACGGCCAGAAAGGGTTCACTCAGTCCTGCCTTCACCTGGGTGGAACTGGTCCCCAGGATGAGCCGCACCCCCTGGGCCATGAGCAGAACGCCCGTGGAGAGCTGGACACCCCGGATGACGACCCGCGGGACGAACCGGGTGATCTGCTTCATGGCCCCGCTCAGGCCGATTGCCAGGAGCAGCACCCCGACCCACAGGCTGGAAGCCTGGATGACATCGGGAGACAGGGCCATGGCCACGCCGTAGGAGCCGATGACCTTCATGGGCTGCACCGGTGTGGTCACCCCGAAGTACATGCCGGAGAAAATGTAGTAGAGGCCTATGGCCATAAACACCCCCGAGGGGGGGAGATGGTTGACGAGCACCATGCCCACAGCGATGGGCAGAAGCACCCCTAGATCACCCAGGGAACCCGCAATTTCCATCCGATTGATGCGATATTTCATGTTGCCTCCCAGCACGGCCCGGTGCGTCGTGACAGTTTGTCGCCAAACAAACACTAATTTTAAAATAATCGTGTCAATTAAATGCCCGCCTTCGGAAACCCTGTCAAGAGGTTCTTTGCGAGCTCGAAAAGACAAAGGAGGAATTTCTTCAAAATCCAGGGTCCGGATGCGAAGAAATTCCTCCGAAAGGTCAGCCAGGAGTTCTAAAACTTCGGGCAACTCTTGGGCAGGTCGGGCTCGATTCCCTGTTCCAGACAGACCTCCAGGCCGTCCCACAGTCCGGTCCGGCTTTCCCGCGCCGCCATCTGCACCCCCTTCCATCTCTCGCACGAAG
>CALMTS010000480.1 GCA_937872685.1 uncultured Desulfomicrobium sp. | reverse complement strand
GCAAGACCTGCGTGGTGGCCTGCCGCAACAGCCACGGCATCGTGGACCACGAGAATTGCATGCCCGGGAAGATACCGTATTACCTGCGCGTGGAGTCCGAGAAAAAGGGCGTCTATCCCAATCTCTCCGAAACAAGCTGGGTCGTGCCCTGCCAGCACTGCAAGAACGCCGCGTGCATCAAAGCCTGCAAGGCCGAAGCCATCGTCAAGGACGCCGAGACCGGCATCGTGCGCATCCTGGCCGACAAGTGCCTTGGCAGCCGCGACTGCATCGAGGCCTGTCCGTACGGGGTCATCCAGTTCGACGTGGCCGCAAGCAAGGCCCACAAGTGCGACCTGTGCTGGGACCGCGTGCACATGGGCGAAAAGCCCGTCTGCGCAGAGGCATGCATGACCGACGCCATCCGCTTCGGCGAAAAGGAAATCCTGAAGATGGAGCTTGAGGCCGAGGGCAAGGAAATCATGAAGAAGATGAGCGCCCAGTCCGTGCTCTACTTCCGCACGCCCAGATAGCACCGGGGTGCTCCACAACATCGGCGGGCCAGAGGCGAAAGCTTCGGGCCCGCCATTTCGTCGCAGCAACCTCCACACGCATTGACCATGTCCCGCCTGCGCCGATAGGCTGGTATCCCGGCCGGAACAACCGGCCTTCACCCATCAACCGCGCAATGACCATGACCGTCACGACCATCCGACACATTCTTTCCACCGGCCAGCGCCTGTGCTTCGACACCTCCGGCCGTTCCGTGCACTGCGCCGGCAGCGGCCAGGACGGAGAGTTCCGCAGCGGTGAAGCCTGGCCCGAGCCGCGCTTCGAGACGCAGGGCGACGATCTGGCCCTCGACCGTCTGACGGGCCTGGCCTGGCCACGCATCGCCTCGGTGGGCGACTTCCCCATGTCCTGGCCCGAGGCCCTGGCAGCCGTAGCGGACATGAACCGCGAAAACGCCTTCGGCCACGCCGACTGGCGCCTGCCCAACCGCCGCGAACTCCTGAGCGTCGTCAGCCACGCCCACCACCGCCCGGCCCTGCCGGCCGGGCACCCCTTCACCGTGCAGCAGACCTGGTACTGGACCTCGACCACGGCCAGCCGCGCTCCGGCCTACGCCTGGCGCGTGCATCTGGAAGGCGGACGCATGTTTTACGGCGACAAGACGCGTGATGCCATGGTCTGGCCCGTGCGCGGCGAAAGCGACCTGCTGGCGGCGACGGGACAGCGCCGGTGCTGGGATTCAGACGGGGATGTGGTGGAATGCAGGGGAACAGGGCAAGACGGCGACCTGCTGCGCGGAACAGCGTGGCCCGAGCCTCGCTTCGCCGTGGAGGATGGGGGCGTGCGCGACCGGCTGACAGGACTTCTGTGGACGCGGTCGGCGGACCAGTGCGGACTGTGCGCCTGGGAGGAAGCCCTCGTGGCGGCGCGAGAGCATCGCACCGGAGGACTCTTCTGGCGCCTGCCCAACATCAGGGAGCTGGAATCCCTGGTGGACGCCGAGCATCACGACCCGGCCCTGCCCGACGGGCACCCTTTCGACAACCCGCAGGAGGCCTATTGGTCGTCCACCAGCAGCGCCTACTCGCCCGACTGGGCCTACTGCCTGTACATGCACAAGGGGGCCGTGGGCGTGGGCTTCAAGGCCAAGCCGGAATTCTCGGCCTGGTTCGTGGCCGTGGAATCTACTCCGGGCTCACGCGCACCGCACAGGCCTTGAACTCGGGGATGCGCGCCAGGGGGTCGAGAACCGGGTTCGTCAGGACGTTGGCCGCGGCCTCTGCGAAATGGAACGGGATGAAGACATGCCCCGGGGCCACCCGCTCCGTGACCTCGGCCCGGACCCCGATCTCCCCGCGCCGCGAGGCCACCCGCACCCGCTGGCCCTGAACGACTCCCAACCCGGCGGCGTCCGCCGGATTCATCTCCACGAAGCACTCGGGCACGAGGCGGTTCAGGCCCGCGCTTTTGCGGGTCATGGTGCCGGTATGGTAGTGCTCGAGCACCCGGCCCGTGCCCAGGACCAGGGGGTAGTCCGCGTCGGGCGTCTCGGCCGGCGGCGCGTACTGCACGGGCACGAAGCGTCCCCGTCCGCGCGGGAAGGATTCCCGGTGCATGATCGGCGTGCCGGGGTGCGCGTGGTCCGGGCAGGGCCAGATCAGCCCTTGGCCCTCGATGCGGCGGTAGTCGATGCCGCCGTAGATGGGCGCCGCCTGGGCGATCTCGGCCATGACCGCCTCGGCTGAGTCCGGGCCGGGGCCCAAGCCCAGACGCCCGGAGAGCATGTTCAGGATGCGCCAGTCGGGCAGGGCCTGCCCCGGGCAGGGCACGGCGGCGCGCACGCGCTGCACGCGGCGGTCGGTGTTGGTGAAGGTGCCGTCCTTCTCCGCGGCCGAAGCCGCCGGCAGGACCACGTCGGCCAGCCGCGCCGTCTCCGTCAGGAAAATGTCCTGTACGACCAGGAAATCGAGTCCTTCCAGTCTCCTGCGCACATGCCCCACGTCCGCGTCCGAGACCATGGGGTTCTCGCCCATGACGTACATGGCCCGGACCCGGTCCGATGCGATCATATCCGTGGCCGTCAGCCCCGGCGTCCCCGAAAGAGACGCATTCCACAACTTTTCCATGCGGCCGCGCGCCGCTTCGTCGTCCACGCGCTGGTAGCCGGGAAAGATGCCCGGCAGCCCGCCCATGTCGCAGGAACCCTGGACGCTGTTCTGCCCGCGCAGGGGGTTGATGCCCGCCCCGGGCCGGCCCACGTGGCCGCAGAGCATGGCCAGGTTGGCCAGGGCCAGCACCGTGTCCGTGCCGCAGGCGTGCTGGGTGATGCCCATGCAGTAGAGGATGGTGGCCGCCCCGGCGCGGGCGTAGAGGCCGGCGGCCCGCTCCAGGTCCGCCGCGGGAATCCCGGACACGGACTGCACGTGCTCCGGAGTGTAGGCGGCCAGGCTCCCGCGCAGGGCTTCGAAGCCCTCGGTGCGGCTGTCGATGAAGGCCCTGTCCTCCAGCCCCTCGCGCAGGATGACGTGCATGAGGCCGTTGATCCAGGCGATGTCC
>CALMTS010000479.1 GCA_937872685.1 uncultured Desulfomicrobium sp. | reverse complement strand
CTCACGGCGCTGCACGAATGAACTCCATGCTCCTCATCCTCATCCCCCTCGCAGGCGCGGCCCTCGCGGCCGTCTGGCCGGACAAGCGCACGCGGCCCCTGCTGCTGCCCGCAATCGGCGCGGCCCACTTCGCCCTGTGCCTGTGGCTCATGGCCGCCCCCCCGGCCGTGGATCCGGCCGCCTGGCTGGCCTTCGACCCCCTGGCGCGCGCCATTTTGCCCGGCGTGTCCCTGCTCTTTCTCGTCTGCGCAGGATACGGCGTCAGCTACCTGCGGCTGAAGACACAGGACAACCGGGTCTTCGTGCCCGCCCTGCTGCTGGTCCTCGGACTCCTGAGCGCCGGGCACCAGGCCCGCCACCTGGGCATCCTGTGGATCGCCACCGAAGCGGTGACCCTGGCCTGCGTGCCCATCATCCACTTCACCGGCACCCCGCGCGCCTTCGAGGCCACCTGGAAATACCTGCTCGTGGGCGGCACGGGCATCGCCCTGTCCCTGCTGGGGTCCATCTGCCTGGGGTATGCGTCCCTGCACGGCGGCGGGTCCGGAGACATCACCTTCACGGCCCTGCTCGCGCACGGCCCGAGCCTGACCCGCACCTGGGTCCTGATCGCGTGGATCCTGCTGCTTGTCGGCTACGGCACCAAGATGGGCCTGGCCCCCATGCACACCTGGAAGCCCGACACCTACGGCGAGAGCCCCGGCATCGTCGGGGCACTGCTTGCCGGCGGGGTCACATCCGTGGCCTTCACCGCCATCCTGCGCGTCAAGTCCGTCGTCAATGCGGCCGGGGCCGGAGCGATTGCCGACCAGACCCTGCTCGCCCTGGGCCTCTTCTCGACGCTGATCGCAGCCCTCTTCCTGCTGCGCACCCGCGACTTCAAACGCATGCTGGCCTATTCGAGCATCGAGCACATGGGCATCCTCTGCATCGCCTCGTCCTTCGGCGGCGCGGGAGTCTGGGCGGCGCTCTTCCATGTCTGGAGCAACTGCCTGACAAAGGGAGCCCTGTTCCTGAGCGCAGGCAACCTGCAGCGGGCCGCCGGGTCGGCGTCCATGGACGACGCACGGGGCATGTCGAAAGTCCTGCCGCGCACGTCCATGCTTTTCGTGACTGGCATGTTCGCCATCACGGCCTGCCCGCCCTTCGGGCCCTTCTTCAGCGAACTGCTCATCATCCGCACCGGGCTCGCCGCCGGCCAATGGTGGCCCATAGGGCTGTTCCTGGCCTGCCTGCTCCTGGCCTTTTTCGGGCTCTCGAACATCGTCTTCGCCATCGTTGACGGCCGCCCGCGACTGAGAAAACCGGATCCGGCGCATCTCAGGGAATCGGCGGGACTCGTCCTGCCGCCCCTCGTGCTCCTGGCCGCCTCGCTCTGGCTCGGCCTTTTCACCCCGGCCATCCTCAAGGATGCCTGGTCCGCAGCAGTCCTTCAACTCTTCCCAACGCCATGAACACACTCGCCCCGTTTTTCACCTTCGCCAACGCGTCCAAAGTATCCTGGGCCTCGGTCCCGGTCTTCTCGATCACCAAGCTCGTCCGGCTGACCGGAGAAATGATCGAGGCCGGTGCCCGGCTGTGCGCCTGGTTCGGCGTGCCGGACCATGACGAGACCGTGCTGGTCGCCGTCCTGGCCATGGACGACGAGAGCATCCTCGGCGTGGCCCGCAGCGAGCCGGTGCGCGGATCGTACCCGTCGCTCACGCCGCGATTCCCGCAGGCCCACCTCTTTGAGCGCGAGGTCTGGGAGCAGCACGGATTGGTCCCCGTCGGCCATCCGTGGCTCAAGCCCGTGCGCCACACGGACGGCAACGCCCCGGCCAACGCACCCTTCTTCCGCGTGGACGGCGGCGAGGTGCACGAGGTGGCCGTGGGCCCGGTGCACGCGGGCGTCATCGAGCCCGGGCACTTCCGCTTCCAATGTGCAGGCGAGGAAGTCATGCACCTGGAGATCGCCCTGGGCTACCAGCACCGGGGCGTGGAGGAAGCTCTCGCCGGTGGTCCCCACCCGGCTACCATGTACCAGATGGAGACCGTGGCCGGGGACGCGAGCATTGCGCACGCCACGGCCTACGCCACGGTCATGGAGGCCCTGGGCGGGGTGGAGGCACCCCTCAAGGCGCAGTGGCTGCGGGCCGTGGCCCTGGAACTCGAACGCCTGGCCAACCACACCGGCGACATGGGAGCGCTGGCCATGGATGTGGCCTTCCTGCCCACCTCCGCGGCCTGCGGCAAGATCAGGGGGGATTTTCTGAACCTGACGGCCCTGTTGTGCGGCAATCGATTCGGCCGGGGGTTGATCCGTCCCGGCGGGTGCAAGCACGATCTGGAGCCCGCCAGGCTGCAAACCATGGTCGAGAGGCTCAAGACCCACCTGGCGGATGTCGAACAGGCCATATCCTGGTTCTGGGACGCGGCCTCGGTCCGGGTCCGCTTCCGCAACGTCGGCGTCGTGCATCCGCCCCAGGCCCAGGCCATCGGTCTGGTGGGCCCGGCGGCACGGGCCTGCGGGCTGGTCCGGGACGTGCGATTCGACCACCCGGCGGGCTGGCACCGCTTCTCCCAGGCACCGGTCGCGGTCTGGCCAAGCGGCGACATCTTCGCCCGGGCAAGGGTGCGCGCCCTGGAAGTGCAGCGTTCGGGACGCTACCTCCTCGATCAACTGGCCGAGCCAGTGGACGGGGAACTGCGGACGGAACTGCCCTCGCCACATCCCGAATCCCTGGCCGTGGCCCTGGTCGAAAGCTGGCGCGGCGAGGTCTGCCACACGGCCGTGACCGACCACGACGGCCGTTTCAGACGCTACAAGATCACGGACCCGTCCTTCCACAACTGGTCGGGCCTGGCCCTGGCCCTGCGCGGCACGGCGGTTTCGGATTTTCCCATCTGCAACAAAAGCTTCAACCTGTCCTATTGCGGCTTCGATCTCTAGGGGGCGACATGTATATCTTCGATACCCTGCTCAACCGGATGCGCCGCGGCTGCCAGACCATGGACTACCCCAAAGGCCCGGCGCCGGCGCTGCCGGACCGCCACGGCGGAGCCTTGCGCCTCGACCCGGCGTCCTGCCCTGCGGACTGCGCCGCCTGCGCCAGTGTCTGCCCGACCATGGCCGTCTCCCGGACGCCGGGCCTGCCGCCCAGCCTCGATCTCGGACGCTGCCTGTTCTGCGGGGCCTGCGTTGAGGCCTGCCCCGGCGGAGCCCTCACGCGCACGAACGACCACCGCATGGCCGTGCGCAACCGCACCGACCTGATCCTGGGGAAACCCGGCGAAACGGAATTGCGCCTGGCGGAAGCGCTCGACAGGAAAATGCAAAGCCTGCTGGGGCGCTCCCTGCGGCTGCGTCAGGTCAGCGCCGGCGGGTGCATGGGCTGCGAGGCGGACATCAACGTTCTCGGCACCATCGGCTGGGACCTGGGGCGCTTCGGCATCCAGTACGTCGCCTCGCCGCGCCACGCCGACGGCGTGCTCATCACGGGCCCCGTGACCAAGGGCATGGAGCTGGCCCTGCTGAAGACCTGGGAAGCCGTACCCGAACCGCGCATCGCCATCGCCCTGGGCGCCTGCGCCATCAGCGGGGGGCCCTTCGCCGGGCACCCGCAGCACAACGGCGGGGCCGGCCCGGTGGTGCCCATCGACCTCTATATCCCAGGCTGCCCGCCCCACCCTCTGACCATCCTGGACGGATTCCTGCGTCTGCTGGGACGGCTGGACGAACAAAAAGGCTGATCTCCCGCCAGGGGATTCAGCCGCGGACAAAAGGCGCAAAAAAAGGGCCGGGAGTAATCCCGGCCCTTTGATTTGGCGTAAACGGAAACGGCTTAGTACATGCCGCCCATGCCGCCCATGCCGCCACCGGGCATGGCCGGGGCAGCCTCTTCCTTGGGCTTCTCGGCGATGGCGCACTCGGTGGTCAGCAGCAGGGAGGCTACGGAAGCGGAATTCTGCAGGGCGATGCGGGTCACCTTCTTGGGGTCGATGACGCCGGACTTCAGCAGATCTTCGTACTCGCCGGTGGCGGCGTTGTAGCCGAAGTCTTCCTTGCCGTGGCGGACCTTGTCGATGACGACGGCGCCTTCGACACCGGCGTTGCCGCAGATCTGACGGATGGGCTCTTCGATGGCGCGGCGGATCACCTGCACGCCGGCGGCTTCGTCGTCGTCGGCGGGCTTCACGGCGTCCAGAGCGGCCTGACAGCGCACCAGGGCGACACCGCCGCCAGGCACGATGCCTTCTTCAACAGCGGCGCGGGTGGCGTTCAGGGCGTCTTCCACGCGGGCCTTCTTTTCCTTCATCTCGGTTTCGGTGGCCGCGCCGACATTGATCACGGCAACACCGCCGACGATCTTGGCCAGGCGTTCCTGCAGCTTCTCGCGGTCGTAATCGGAGGAGGTTTCCTCGATTTCGTTGCGGATCTGCTTCACACGGGCCTTGATGGCTTCGGCTTCGCCGGCGCCGTCGACGATGGTGGTGTTTTCCTTGTCGATGACAACGCGCTTGGCGGAACCGAGCTGGTTCAGGACGATGCTCTCGAGCTTGACGCCCAGGTCATCGGACACGACTTCGCCGCCGGTCAGGATGGCGATGTCCTGCAGCATGGCCTTGCGGCGCTCGCCGAAGCCGGGGGCCTTGACGGCCACGACCTGCAGGGTGCCGCGCAGCTTGTTGACGACCAGCGTGGCCAGGGCTTCGCCTTCGATGTCCTCGGCGATGATGACCAGGGGCTTGCCCATCTTGGCGGCCTGCTCCAGAACGGGGAGCAGTTCCTTCATGTTGGAGATTTTCTTCTCGTTGATGAGGATCAGCGGGTTGTCCATTTCGCAGACCATCTTGTCGGGGTTGGTCACGAAGTAGGGGGACAGGTAGCCGCGGTCGAACTGCATGCCTTCGACGACGTCAAGGGTGGTTTCCAGGCCCTTGGCCTCTTCAACGGTGATGACGCCTTCCTTGCCGACCTTGCCCATGGCTTCGGCGATGATGTTGCCGATGGTGG
>CALMTS010000478.1 GCA_937872685.1 uncultured Desulfomicrobium sp. | reverse complement strand
CATGCCCAGGTGCAGGCCTGCGGCGGTGAAGACCAGGGCCACGACGCCGATGACGGCGGCGGGGAACCAGATGGACGCGCCGAGCATGGCCAGGGTGAAGCCCACGGCCAGGGCGTCGATGCTCGTGGCGATGGACAGCATGATCAGCCGCGATCCCACGGTCGGGTCCTGGCAGGTGTCGTCCTCGTCGTGCTTCAGCCCTTCCCAGAGCATATGCCCTCCGATATAGAGCAGGAGGGCGAAGGCTATCCAGTGGCCGAAGCGCAGGAAATAGTCGCGGACCATGAAGCCGCCGAACCAGCCGATGATCGGCATCATGGCCTGAAACAGGCCGAAATGCCAGGACAGGCGGAACGTCTGCCGCCTGGTCACGATCTTGAGGGCGACACCCGCGGCGATGGCCACGGCAAAGGCGTCCATGGCCAGGGCGACGGCGATGGCCAGAATTTCGATGAAAGGCATGTTTGCTCCTGATGCACTGTATGGCAAGAGGCTGATAGCCCAGGCATGCGTGCAAAGCCAACCCCTTTTCGGGGCCTGCGCGGCCGGGGGGCGGAGCATGCCCTGCCTGCCTCGGAGGCGGCCCGGTCATATTGACGGCGCGACCCCTCCCGTTTAGAGGGGTGCGCTGGCCAGGAAACCACCTGGCCTCTATTCTTTTGGCATGACGGTGGAGGATACTGATGCGATCTCGAACTCTCGAAAAATGGACCGTGGAGCGCTCCTCGGAGCTCTATGGCGTGGACAACTGGGGCGGCGGGTATTTCAAGGTCACGGGCGACGGCAAGCTCGGCATTACCCCTTTTCCGGCCAAGGATGTCTGCGTGCCCCTCCCGTCCATTATCAGCGGCTTGCAGGAACGCGGCCTGGGGCTGCCGGTCCTGCTGCGCATCGAGAACCTGCTCGACGCCCAGATTTCCCTGCTGCACGATTCCTTCTCCAAGGCCATCACGGAGCTGCAGTACGGCGGTGAGTTCCGCGGCGTCTATCCCGTCAAGGTCAACCAGCAGCAGCAGGTTTTCGAGGAGATTTCCAAGGTCGGCGACCGCTACAACCACGGCTTCGAGGTCGGCAGCAAGGCCGAGCTCATCGCGGCCCTGTCCTTTCTGAAGAACCCCAAGGCCTGCCTGGTCTGCAACGGCTACAAGGATCAGGACTACATCGACCTGGCCCTCTACGCCAGCAAGATGGGCTTTTTGTGCTTCCTGGTCCTCGAAATGCCCAGCGAGCTGCCGCTCATCCTCGACCGGGCCAGGGCCCTGGGCATCAAGCCGCGCATCGGCGTGCGCATCAAGGTTTCCACCCAGGCCGGCGGCCACTGGGCGGAGTCGGCCGGCGACCTGTCCATCTTCGGCCTGTCCACGGCCGAGGTCGTGGACGTGCTGGACCTCATGCGTTCCCAGAACATGCTCGATTGCGTGCAGCTGCTGCATTTCCATCTGGGCTCCCAGATCCCCAACATCCGCGACATCCGCACCGCAGTGCACGAGGCCGCGCGCATGTACGCGGAGCTGGCCAAGGAAGGCTGCGCCATGGGCTTTCTGGACCTGGGCGGCGGCCTGGCCGTGGACTACGACGGCTCCCACACCAACTACGCCAGCAGCCGCAACTACACCCTGGAAGAGTACTGCACGGACATCGTCGAGTCCGTCATGGCCACGGTGGACGAGCACGATCTGCCCCACCCGCACATCATCACCGAGTCCGGCCGGGCCACCGTGGCCTATTATTCGGTTCTGCTCTTCAACGTGCTCGACGTCAGCCGCCTGGAAAACCGCGCCGTGCCGACGAGCCTGGACGAGGACGACCCCGAGGCCATCCACAACCTGCTGGAAGTGTACAACTCCCTGTCGCTCAAGAACCTGCAGGAGTGCTACAACGACGCCATCTACTACCGCGACCAGATCCGCCAGCTCTTCCGCCTGGGCCAGTGCAGCCTGCGTCAGCGGGCCCTGTCCGACACCATTTTCTGGGCCGTCATCCGCAACATCGCCGACAAGCTGCCGGAAATGAAGAACCCGCCGTCGGCTCTCAAGGACGTGGACCTGGCCCTGGCCAGCATCTACTACTGCAACATGAGCGTGTTCCAGTCCCTGCCCGACGCCTGGGCCATCGGACACCTTTTCCCCATCATGCCCGTGCACCGGCTCGACGAGATGCCGACGGAACAGGCCATCCTGGCCGACATCACCTGCGACAGCGACGGCAAGCTCGACAGCTTCATCGACATCCACGGCGTCAAGCGCGTGCTCGAACTGCACGAGACCAGGTCCTGCGAGCCCTATTACCTGGGGGCTTTCCTGGTGGGCGCCTACCAGGAGACCCTGGGCGACCTGCACAACCTCTTCGGCGATACCAACGTTGTCAGCGTGCGCATCAACGAGGACGGCACCTACGACTTTATCCGCGAGCTCGAGGGCGACAGCGTGGCCGACGTGCTGTCCTACGTCGAGTTCGAGCCCAAGCAGGTTCTGGAGAACTTCCGCAAGGTGGCGGAGCAGGGCGTGCGCGAGGGCAAGATCAGCCCGCAGGAGCGCTTCATGATCATGCGCGCCTACGAGCGCGGACTGCGGGGCTACACGTATCTGAACGCGGGTCGGGACTGGGATGGTCCCGAAGCGTGCGGCAATGGCCAGTTGGCCGGTTTGTAATTCCAAACAAGCCTTTTGAAGGAGGATCGCCATGTCCAAAGTGCTCATTATCGGCGCCGGCGGCGTCGGCCATGTGGTGGCTCACAAGTGTGCCCAGGTGCCTGAGGTTTTCGCCGAGATCATGCTGGCCAGCCGAACCAAGTCCAAGTGCGACGCCATCGCCGCCTCCGTGAAGGAGAGAACCGGCCGCACCATCCAGACGGCGGCCCTGGACGCCGACAATGTGGCCGAGACCGTGGCCCTCATCAAATCGTTCCAGCCCAAGCTGGTCCTGAACGTGGCCCTGCCCTACCAGGACCTGGCCCTCATGGACGCCTGCCTGGAAACGGGCGTCGACTACCTCGACACGGCCAACTACGAGCCCCTCGACGAGGCCAAGTTCGAGTACAAGTGGCAGTGGGCCTACCAGGAGCGCTTCAAGGAGAAGGGCCTCATGGCGCTCCTGGGTTCGGGCTTCGACCCCGGCGTGACCAACGTCTACTGCGCCTACGCCCAGAAGCACCTCTTCGACGAGATTCACGAACTGGACATCATCGACTGCAACGCCGGCGACCACGGCCAGCCCTTCGCCACGAACTTCAATCCCGAGATCAACATCCGCGAGATCACTCAGCGCGGGCGTTACTGGGAGCGGGGCGAGTGGGTCGAGACCGATCCCCTGTCCTGGCGCATGAGCTATGACTTTCCCGATGGCATCGGCCCCAAGGACTGCTACCTCATGTACCACGAGGAGCTCGAATCCCTGGTGCAGAATCTGAAGGGCCTCAAGCGCGCCCGCTTCTGGATGACCTTCTCCCAGAACTATCTCAATCATCTGAAGGTGCTGGAGGGCATCGGCATGACCTCCATCGAGCCCGTGGACTACAAGGGCCAGAAGATCGTGCCCCTGCAGTTTTTGAAGGCCGTGCTGCCCGAGCCGGGTTCCCTGGGCCCCCTGACCAAGGGCCGCACCTGCATCGGCTGCGTCATGAAGGGCGTCAAGGACGGCAAGGAGCGCAAGGCTTACATCTACAACATCTGCAGCCACGAGGAGGCCTACCGCGAGGTCGGCTCCCAGGCCATTTCCTACACCACGGGCGTGCCGGCCATGATCGGCGCCATGATGATGATGACCGGGAAGTGGCGCGGCGAGGGCGTCTTCAACATGGAACAGCTCGATCCCGACCCGTTCATGGAGAAGCTCAACATCCACGGCCTGCCCTGGGTGGTGGTCGACCTGTGATGGACGGCCGCACCGCATTCCGCTTCGATGCGCACCAGGTCGCCACACCGTCCTTCGTGGTCGACCTGGGGCTCATCCGCCGCAACCTGGAGGTGCTGGGCGGGGTCAAGGAGCGCACGGGGTGCAAGATCCTGCTGGCGCTCAAAGGCTTCGCCATGTGGAGCGTCTTCCCGCTGCTGAGGGAGGTGCTGGACGGCGTCTGCGCCAGTTCCCCCCACGAGGCCCGGCTCGGCCGCGAGGAGTTCGGCCGCGAGGTGCACGCCTTCGCGGCCGGCTACTCCCAGGGCGACGTCTTCGACCTCTGCACCACGGCCGACCACATCGTCTTCAACTCCTTCTACCAGCTGGAGAAGTTCCGCGGCCTCATCGAAGGCGAGGCAAAGCGCCTGGGGCGGGACATCGAGCTGGGCGTGCGCATCAATCCCGAGCATTCCGAAGGGGCCGTGCCCATCTACGACCCCTGCTCCCCGGGCTCGCGCCTGGGCGTGCGGCGCAAGGACTTCCGCCCCGACCTGCTGGAAGGGGTGACGGGCCTGCACTGGCACAACCTCTGCGAGCAGAACGCCGACTGCCTGGAACGGACCATCGGCGCCGTGGAGAAGACCTTCGGGGAGTTCTTCGGACGCATGCGGTACGTCAACTTCGGCGGCGGCCATCACATCACCCGCCCCGATTACGACGTGGACCTGCTCTGCCGGCTCGTCAGCGAGTTCAAGCAGCGCCACGGCGTGCAGGTCTATCTGGAGCCCGGCGAGGCCGTGGCCCTGAACACGGGCTACCTGGTCTCGACGGTCCTGGACGTGACCGAAGCCGACATGCCCATCGCCATCCTGGACACCTCGGTCCCGGCGCACATGCCCGACGTGCTGGAGATGCCTTACCGCCCGCACATCGTCGGCTCCGGCCTGCCGGGCGAGAAGGCCCACACCTACCGCCTGGGCGGCCAGTCCTGCCTGGCCGGCGACGTGGCCGGCGAGTACTCCTTCGACACGCCCCTGAAGCCGGGCGACCGCCTCGTCTTCACGGACATGGCCCACTACTCCATGGTCAAGACCAACACCTTCAACGGCATCCAGCTGCCCTCCATCGCCACCTTCGAACCCGAGGACGGGTCCATGCGGGTGGTG
>CALMTS010000477.1 GCA_937872685.1 uncultured Desulfomicrobium sp. | reverse complement strand
GTGCGGGTTCGATATTGCGGCGTGCCTGAGCGGATGCGGAGTAGTGCCCTGGCCGGGGAGGGCGTCGACGAAGCACGGGATGCCCGCGAAAGGCCGGAATGGCGAGCGCCAAATCTCTCTATGTCCGGGTCTGGCGGCGGATGCGGATCAGGCTGAGCAGGACCCCGGCGATGACGGCGCCTGCGACGTCCGCGAGGAAATCGTCCAGACCGGGATTGCGGTGGGGAATGACGAACTGGAGCAGTTCAACGCCGCCGCCGATGGCCGCCGTCAGGAGCATGACGATCACCAGAGGCAGCCCCAGGCTCCAGCGCAGAAGCAGCGCGAGGACAAAGGAGGCCGACACGTGGAGTGCCTTGTCCATGGGCGGCACGGACAGGAAGCGCAGATACGGGCTGGCCAGGGCCGCGTATGCCGTCATGGCTGCCACGACGACGATGGCGAGGCGGAAGGGTTTTTGAAGCCGGGGGGGCACGTATTCACCGGTCCTTTGATTCTTACTTGATGCGTCCATTTGCCCTCATGCCCGGCGTTGTCCCCTCGATCAAATTCGAAAGTTATCCAAGGGAAGCGCCATCAAGAGGAACGGCCGCAGGGCGGGGGCAATACGCCTCGGGAGGTCAGCGTCGCAGGTCGCGGACTGAATAGGTTTTTCTGCAGGCCCTGGCCATGACGCCGTTATAGGCCAGGAAAACGCCCATGAACAGGCAGAAGCTGATCCACTGGGGGATGCCGAAGAGGATGCTTGCCCCGGCGTAGCAGATGCTCACGAATTGCAGTCCGAAGATCTTGAGGACGGTCTGGTTCACGCCGGAGCCGGACTGGAGGAAGATGTGGTGCAGGTGTTCGCAGTCCGGCTTGAAGGGCGAATGACCCCGCCGGATGCGGCGAAACATGACGGTGACCGTGTCCATCAGTGGAACGGAGAAGAGCCACAGGGCTGCCACGGGCGTGATGGTGGCGTCTTCGCCCTGGGAGAGCCGGATCAGGTACCACGCCAAAATGAAGCCGACGACCATGGTGCCGGCATCGCCCATGAAAACGGCCGCGCGTTTGCGTCCGGGAAATCTGAAATTGAAGAGCAGGAAGCCGAGCAGGGCGGCGGCCACGGTCAGCAGCTGCCACGTGGCTTCCGCGTCGGTGCGGGCGGCCAGCGCCGCCAAGGCGCAGAAGGTCATGAAAGCCAGCCCGCCGGAGAGCCCGTCCACGCCGTCAACCATGTTGTAGGCGTTCATGACCCCGACCATGCCGAAGATCGTCACGGGCAGGGCGAGCCAGTAGAGCTGGATTTCGACGCCCGGGATCAGCTCTCCCAAGGTGTTCAGCCGCACTCCGAAGTAGTCTGCCGCAACAAGGCAGGAAAAGACCTCTGCCAGCAGCCTGCCGCGCACTGAAACACTCTTATGATCGTCAGCAATGCCAACAAGCAGTACAGGAAGACTCAGTACTATCAGCTGCAGTCCATCGTGCGCTCTCCAGAAGGGAAACATAATGGCGCAAATGAGTAGTGAAGCATATATCGAAACTCCGCCGATTAAGGGTACGGCACCGACATGCTGCTTGCGGGTTGAAGGAAGGTCGAGCAGATCAACTGATTGAGCTATCGGGCGGAATATGAGGACCATGACTACAGTAAGAAAAAAAGCGGATATCAATGCAAATGTCATAGCGTGTTCTCGTGTTATCAGACAAATACTCTTGGAGTATAATTACATGCAATGCATTTCAAAAATATCCAAATTGTTTCGTTTTGCAGAGTTTCAAAGTGTAATAAACTGTCTGGTGGTGGGATCGCGATTGCCTTTCGCCATGATCTGTCCGGATACAAGCTCCAGGCTTCAAACGAAAGTTGTCTCAAAGCCAATACGTTCCGGAAGATATACTCATCCGCGAAGAAACGCAAAGCCCCGCATTTACAGGCCGTTGCATATAACTATTTGAAAAATAAGAGAAATATTTTGGAGGAATTGCAGTTGGACAAGGGGGTCATTTTCGAAGGTTCGTGATCCGAGACGATGCGCCGCAAGCAACGGACACGGTCATGAAATAGAGGGCGAAGAGGGTCAGGAACAGGGCGAAGCTCACCCACTGTGGGATTTCGAAGCGCAAGCCGGCGAAGGCGTAGGCAATGCAGGCGGCCTGCAGGCCCATGATGCACAGCACCGTGCGGTTCACGTTGACTCCGCGGGTCAGGAAGATGTGGTGCAGATGCTCGCAGTCGGCCTGAAAGGGGGAGCAGCCGCGACGGATGCGGCGGATCATCACGGAAATGGTGTCCATCAGGGGGACGGCGAAGAGCCACAGGGCCGTCACGGGCGTGATGGTCGCCTCGTCGCCCTGGGAGAGCAGGATCATGTACCAGGCCAGGATGAAGCCGATGACCATGGTTCCGGCGTCGCCCATGAAGATGGCGGCCCTGGAACGCCCGAGAAACCTCGAATTGAAGATCAGAAAGCCGATCAGTGCCGCAGCGGCCGTGAGCAGCTGGAGGGAAATGTCGTCATGCATGCCGGTTGACAGCAGGGCAAGGGCAGAAACCGTCATGACCGCCAGGCTGCCCGAGAGACCGTCCACGCCGTCGACCATGTTGTAGGCGTTCATGACGCCGACCATGCCGAAGACCGTAACGGGCAGCGAGAGCCAGCCCAGGGTCAGCTCCACTCCGGGGATCAGTTCGCCGAGGGTGACCAGCCGGACATCGAAGAGCAATGCCGCCGCCAGGCAGCAGCAGACCTCCACCAGCAGCCTGCCCCTGACCGAAAGGTCGGAACGGTCGTCGCTGACGCCGATGATGAGGATGGGCAGGCAGAGCATGATGAGTGATATGCCGTGATGCGACTTCCAGAAGGGAAACACGGCCGCCGAAATCGCCAGCGCCGCATAGATGGCCACTCCGCCCACCAGCGGGATGGCGCCTTGGTGGTTCTTCCGCCCTGAAGGCATGTCCAGCAAGCCGATGGATACGGCGAAGGGCCTGAGCACCAGAACCATGATGATGGTCAGAAACAGCGCGAGTCCGGCGGAATACAGCATATGTCAGCTCTTGAGATTTTGATGTGAAAGGTCCGTATGTGCCGCGGAGGCATCGCCTTCATGCCGCGTACCGATGCAGGCAAAGAGACGCCCGTGTCAACCATCTGCGGCCGAATGCCGAAAATGACACGCAAGGGCACCCGCAAGATGGCATCCAGATGAACGGGCCGATATTAAGCAAGAAATACACCAGGATAAATGCTTTTTTGGGTTGAGTCGAAAGGTCAGGGCAATCCTTGGCTTTTGACGAAATACACTTTGAGTTCAAGGCGACGGATGTTTGTGTTTGTCCGGAATAACAAGAAAATCTGTGGAGTTGGACACGTTTGATCGCCATGTGTCCGGTTTTTCCGGACAATCCGCCTCCAATGGGCGGACGCGCAACGGGTTTTCCGGTTCCTCCCTTCATTTTCGTCCTCTGTTCCTCCCGTTCATTCGGTCCGTTGTGTCCATCCGCTTGCGGAACGAATCGCGTTCCCGCACCCGCCGGCCAGGGGAGGGGCAGCTTGAACGGGTTCGGTGAAGACATCGTCGATGATCAATTTCGGGGCGTTCATTGGCGCAGAATATACGGCATGAGCGGCGCGGTGAACTATTCCTAAATTCTTTTCAGCATGCTTGGTAGAAGTGCGCATCTGCATTGGGGATGGCGTGCAGACAGGTTGCCATGAAGAGGGTGTCTGGCGTGCAGTGGTGCTCAGTTTCTGGCAGCGCCGCGTTCAGCAGCGAAATCCGGGACGCGCAGTCACTGCTTGCCGCCAACATAGAGAAAGGTGGCAACGCCCCCGTCATTGAGCTCATGTATCATCTGCAGTTCCTGTTTCTTGGACAGAGTGAACAATTCGGTCTGATTGTACCACCGGAAGGGAACTTCCCGATGCAATCGCCAATCCTGCAGCACAATGATTGTTTTGTTCGGAATGAAGTACGGCGACAGTGCGGAGTACCACCCTTGATTGGCGTCGATGGTCCGACCGCAATCAACGAATATCAGTTCAATCGCGCCACTGTCCCACTGCAGAGGCGGAACAGACTCGTTGCCGTCATACACGGCGAAACGCGCACGCTGGACCGTCAGATCTGTTGCCACCGGTGCGGTGTATCGATCAAACAGATGTCGGAAGCTTTGGTGGTTCGCCAATCGGTCCTTTTCCTCTACATAAGGGTCCATCCAGGATTTTCGCCAGACAAAGTCGTCAAAAACAAGCAGTGTCTGGCCGGAAAATGCCTGATTTGAGCGCAATCCGGCGACTATGCTGCGAGTCGAAGCGCCCAGCCAAGGACCTAGTTCGACGACTCGCCCTTTTCCACTGTAAAATCCAGAAATCCATTTGTAATATTTCGATTCTTCTCTGGTGATCATTCCGGGCATGTCATAATTTTCAAGCAGTTCCGCATCCCATGGCGGATTCAGATCCATGATATGCACGCCAAGTTTCACGCCGGAGTTCGAATATATCGGCGGATATTCAATATTTGAAGCGCTGCAAACGCGCAAATAATCCTTGAACGCCACACAATATGCTGAAAAAGTATTTTCAATTCGTTCTATCTGATTTTGAGATAGATGAATTTTTTTGTTTGTATTTAGCAAAATAATTTTTTTATGAAAGTAATTTTCAATTTGGCATGTAAAATTTTCAGGATTTTTGTCATGAAATATACGAGTGTGTATAAATTTTTTCAGCATATTCAGCACAAATGTTTATTCTCCAGAATGAAAATTACGTTCGTATGCTGGAAACAGTAAGATTCATATGACATTGTGCTTGTAGTGCGGTATTACACAAAATAATGTGGCATTTTGCCTGGTCA
>CALMTS010000476.1 GCA_937872685.1 uncultured Desulfomicrobium sp. | reverse complement strand
TATCTGCGCTTTCGGCACAGCGCCTTCATCAACCATCTCGCTGTCTACAGGCAAAAGCGGCCTCGCCCCCGTGCCAGACCCCGGGCTCCCACCCGAGTTGATCTTGACCTTGGAGCCCATAATCGTCGCGCCGGAAGGGTCGAGCCTGATGAAACTGCCGGCGCCCTTGATGGTCAGTTCCGTGCCGGCCTCGATGACAGCAATTCTTCCCGCCTTGATGTGGACCTCGTCACCGGTGCGCAGGAGCCATTTGTCGCCGTAGCGGGCGTGGCTGTCGCCCTTGACCGTCAGATGGTCGTCGGAAAGGAGTTCGACCTTGCGGTCCAGGTGGACCGTCTGCTGGTCCTCGCCCTTGATCAGCGAGTAGGAGAAGTTGTCGACGGTGCGGTGCTGGTCGTTGAGAATGTGTTCCTTCCAGTCGTTTTTGACGTAGACGTTCACGTCCTTTTCGGCGTGGGCGTAGATCTCTTCCTGGCCCTTTTTGTCCTCGACGCGCAGCTCGTTGAACCCTCCGCCGCCAGGTGAGGACAGGGATTTGAAGACCGTGCGCGTCTTGTGTTCGGGTAGAGGGTAGGGGACGGGGTTAGCGGAGTTATAGACCCGGCCGGTGATGATGGGCCGGTCCGGGTCGCCTTCGAGGAAGGACACGGCCACCTCCTGGCCGATCCGGGGGATGGCCATGGTCCCGAACTGGCCCCCGGCCCAGGCTTGTGAGACGCGCATCCAGCAGGTGGTGTTCTCGTCCCGGCGGCCCAGCCTGTCCCAGTGGAACTGCACCTTCACCCGGCCGTATTGATCCGGGAAGATCTCTTCGCCATCGGGGCCGGTGACGATGGCCGTCTGGGTGCCGACGATGCGGTTCCTGGGGTGTGCGGATGCGGGCACGAAGCGCGTCGTGTTGGGAATTCCCAGCACTTTGGCCGCATACGTCATGCCCCGGTCGGGGGCTTCGTGCTCCAGGACCTGCGGCTGCTCGCCCTGTTGCTCCACGCGCACGACCCACCAGCAGGTGTTGAGCTCGGCCCGGTCATGCCCGAAGAGTTCGAAGGTGAAGCCCGGCACCATGCGCGAGACGTCGGTCCCGGCCTCCATGTATCGACTCAGGCTCATGTGCCGGAGCATCTCGATGCTCGCGTAGCGTTTGCCGTCCTTCTGTAGCTGGTAGAGGTGCGGGTAGCCGTAGCACTCCAGGGTCATGCCGGCGGGGACAGGGGCTTTAAGGGCGTCCGTTTCCAATTGCTCGACCTGCAGGTCGAGCCGCGTCTTCTCGAAGTTCCATTCCCGGAAGGTCACGGCGTCGCTGCCGATGGCCTGATGAAAAGCCAACGTCCGGACCGTGACCGTGTCCGTCTGAGTGCCGGCGCCGGGGTGGAAGCGCAGGTCGCTCTCGCCGGCGATGCGCGGGCCGCCCTCGCGGTCCGAAAAGCAGAGCACGTGCCGGTTCCGCTCGTGCTCGAAGTAGAAATACATGCCTTCCTCCTCGCACAGACGGGAGATGAAGTGCAGGCTCGTCTCGCCATACTGCACACAGTATTCGCGCGGTTCGTAGTCGAAGAAACACTTGAAGGCGTAGGAATCGCCCGTGAAGTTCTGCTCCTTCAGGATCTGCTCGATGATCTGCGGCACGCTCAGGTTCTGGAAGATGCAGTGGTCCGTGACTAGGCCCAGGAACCACAAGCGCGGGACGAGAAGGCAGCGGTAGTGGGTGCGGTAGTTGGAAGTGTGCAGCTGCTCGAACCGGCGGATGACGCCGTGTACATGGCGGACGCCGCCGCTCTTATCGGTGATGGTCAGGCAGGCGAAGTGGCCAAGAAGCGTCGCGAGATCGATGGACGCGGACTCATGCACGAGTTCGATGTCGAATTCGTAGGGCTTGTGGATCTCCTCTGTGCCTGTGAAGGCGTAGACCCTGAAACCGCTTTCGGCCGGGGTCTCGAACCTGAACCACGAACTGTCTGCCGACGGATGCCGCATGGCCCCTCCTTATGTACAGGTTGACCGGAATTTTTCCGGCCAGACTGCCAGTTTCCGGAGAGCGGGCACATAGGGGAAAATGTGTAATTTTCAGGGTTGGCTTGGGGAGAGGGTGGAAGCCGGGTTGGCCGTCAACAAGGGTGTTCCAGATGCTGCTCGGCTCCGTTGCCGGACAGGTCTCTGATGGGATGTCGGAACGTGATGCCGGTGAACCTGGCGACGCTTCAGATGGTGGTTATGACGGGATTCTTGCTGGAGATGGATTGGTGGGCGTCACGAGATATTCTTGGAAATTCATACTGGGCAGTATGCACGGATTCGAAATTTCCAGTCCGGAAACGTGGATAGTTTTGGGCGCTTCGCGGCAAGGTCGTGCAGTATGGATATATGCAATACGTATTTGGTGAGTATGTATGACATCATAAAATTAAGTTGCACAGTTGGGTTAGGTTATATATGAACAACCAAAATTTATAATTATTGATCCGTATTCGATGCACAGATGCCGGATCTGAAAAGACCTTCCGGCCGGAGCTAGTAGGCAGACCTGCATGGATTCCGAAATGATTTTTCAACAATATCATAAGCATGGCGACAAACTCTTGAGCCATACATTCCTGACTGACCATGGAGCGTGAAATTTTGCCGAAGATATTCCACGCGCTGCAATCCGGAGACCGGGAATGATCATCAAGAGTCGAGATCCGAAGGACAGGGATATTGCCGAACTCGATGCGTTGCTGAAGCAGGCGGACGCTCCGGCCAAACGCTTTCTCATCGAACGCGAACTCAAGGCCATGAAGGCCGGGATAGCGGGGGAGGAGGACTGCGCCTACTACATCAATTTCTATTTCGGCAAATCCGACAACTGGTGCGTGATCCACGACCTGCGCATCGAACACCAGGGCAGCGTGGCCCAGATCGACCACCTGCTGATCAATCGCCTCTTCGAGATCTACGTCATCGAATCGAAGAATTTCTCCTACGAAGTGTCCATCAACGACAGCGGAGAATTCACCCTCAAAAGCGGCTCCCACTCCTTCGGCATCCCCTCGCCCATCGAACAGAACAAGCGCCACGTCTTCCTGCTGGAGAAATTCATCTCCGACAACGACCTCGCCCCACGAAGACTCGGCATCCCCCTCACCCCGCGCTACAAAAGCCTGGTCCTCATGTCCCCCAAGTCCGTCATCACCAGACCGGACAGGAAGAAGTTCGACACGGACATGGTGATCAAGGCCGACACGCTGCGGACGAAGATCGACGAGTTCGTGGACAGGATGAACCCGCTCCAGGATCTGGCCACCATCGGGAAGCTGTCAAAGATCAAGACCGTGGCCGAATTCGCGGAAGCCCTCCGGTCGCACCATTCCAGTATCTCCATCGACTATGGGAAGAGGTTCGGGATCAAGCCGGTGGCTGATCCGATCCAGACCGTGATCGACAGAAGCAACGGCACGGGGGAGCAGGGGGAAAAGAAGTATTACTGCTTCAAGTGCAGGAAGGCGATTCCGGATAATGTGGCGCGGTTTTGTTGGAATAATAAGGAGAGGTTTGGGGGGAAGGCGTTTTGTT
>CALMTS010000475.1 GCA_937872685.1 uncultured Desulfomicrobium sp. | reverse complement strand
CGGAATTTTCAGTGCAGTACCGGAGAGCCCTTTGCGGCGGGCATCTTTGAACGCGACTCGGGCAGAGTCGTGGTAATTGGAGTCAACCAGGTGATACCCTTTCAGTGCTCTTCGGCGCATGCGAGGTCATGGCCATTACCTTGGCGCAGAAAACTCCTGGAAATCTATGAGGCCCAGGGCTATCTGCCTACCAACTGGCGTTCTTAGATTCATGCTCAATCTTACTCAGAAAAAAAACACTTCATAAAGCCATCCTGACGACCCAACCAAGTCCAGCACATCCAACCAAGGTTGCACCCATGCCGAGCTTAAAACGGGTCATTGCAAGGGTTGCGGCAGCAGCCAATGCCAAGGCCCAGGCATCCAGGCTCGACAGGACGGGAATCGGCAGGCGCAGCCCCAAATGACCATGCCATGAGCCCACCTGGCCGAATATCGTATGCAACCCGAACCACACGAACAGGTTCAGAATGACCCCGACCACCGCCGCTGTCACGCCGGACAGGGCGGCGGAGAGGCTGCGATTTGCCCGCACGGCCTCCATATAGGGAGCACCTAGAAATATCCACAGGAAGCAAGGCGCGAAAGTCACCCATACCGTCAGGGTCGCGCCTAGGGCTCCAGCAACGAAGGGATGCAGGCCGCCGGGGCTGGCATAGGCGGCCATGAAACCGACATACTCAAGGACCAGAATGAGTGGACCGGGAGTGGTTTCGGCTAGAGCCAAGCCGCTGATCATGTCCGTCGGAGTCAGCCAGGCGTAGTGCTCCACCGCCTGCTGTGTCACATAGCTCAACACGGCGTAGGCTCCGCCGAAGGTAACCACGGCCATCTTGCTGAAGAACACGGCCAGCCGCGCGTACACGTTGTCCCAGCCGAGCAGGAGGCCCGTGAACAGAACCGGGCCGAGCCACAAGGGAAGCCAGGTGGCCAGGACCCGGATTGAACGGGCCGTGCTTGGTCTGGTGTGCTCCGGGGCATATTCTTCGTCTCCACAGGCTACGGTACAAGCCTGCTCCGCAGGTCCACGCGACTTGATCCATCCAATGAGCGCAGCTCCAAAGACCACCAAGGGGAAAGGCACGGCAAACGCGAACAAGGCCACGAATGCGGCTACTGCCAGGGCCACGGCGAAGCCGGATTTCAACGTCTTGGAGCCCATGCGCAGCACTGCCCCGACGACAATGGCCAGCACTGCGGGCTTCAATCCGTAAAACAGGGCATCAACCACCGGCACTTCGCGATACGCGGCATACAAGGCGCTCAGCATCAGAATGACGAAAAACCCCGGCAGCACGAAAAGGCCGCCGGCCATAAGCCCACCCAGCGTTCGGTGTTTGAGCCAGCCGACATACGTCGCCAGTTGCTGAGCTTCGGGGCCGGGCAGAAAGTGACAGTAGTTGAGGGCGTGCAGGAAGCGTTCGTTGCTGATCCATTTCTTGTCCTCTACCAAAACCTTGTGCATCATGGCGATCTGCCCTGCCGGTCCGCCGAAGCTCAGCAGCCCGATTTTCAGCCATACGAAAAAGGCTTCCCTGAAGCTTGGAGGAGCTTGTACGTTCATATCTGTTATGTACTCCTTCGCTTTGCGCCGCGCTCGAAATATTCATAGAGATTGTCGAGCAGGCGATCGCCTTGTTCGAGCCTTTCAAGATCGTTATCCGTTCTAAGACAGATGCCGATCAGAAGCGCAGCAAGCCCAGCCGATTCGGGGCGGACCGGACGAGCCTCATCCAGATCGATGTCGTGAATGACCTCCATCATGGACCCGAGACCGGGGTCATCACAAAGCCCGAATCGCCGGACCATGACCTCGAAGGTGCACGCATCCCCTTCATGGGTGAACTCCGCTTCGGCCATGTCGAAACGGATATCGTCGGGCGTGCGCATTTTGGCGTCGAACCGGAACGTGGCTTCGGCATCGATGAAGCGGCGTATGAGCCAAGCCGATGCGATGCGGTCCACATGAACGCTGGGCCTGGTGACCCATGTCCGCCCCTTGTACAGGCTTGGATCCAGAGGCGCATCGTCGGGACGCCCATCCAGGGCGTTCATGCGTAGCCACCGAACCGCCCCTGCCAAGACCCCCTCCATGGCCTCGCGACCCGGAGCCCCGAAATAATCAATGGCTTGGATAGCCTCGAAACGGGTACGCAACTGCGATATCCAACCGTGCACTTCCCTGACCTTGGTCTCGTCAGCGCCATGGGGCTCTCCCAGGGTCTCGAAGAAGGGCTTGTATTCCGCCATCAAGGCCCGGTAATCCCCTTCCCGCGCCTCCACGAAGAGATTGCGGATATGCGCGTCGTCGAGACCGCCTCCGGTCACATCGAAGGACGCGCCGCACACGTAGGCTCGCCCCCCGCCCTGCTCGATCTCCCGGGCCAGCCAGACGAGTCCGTCCTGCTGGCGCTCATTGTTGGGGAGCACATACACCGCGTTCTTCACCGCCACAGCCCCGAGAGCCGCCAGCCTTCGGGCCACCTTGGCCCGCAGATAGGGCGGCTTGGGAGGAATATTGTGGATGCACAGAAGCCAGGCGCACTCCGCCGAACACGTGCTCATTTTGACACATCCCAGGCCGCCAGGCCCCCTGCCACAAAGGTGACATCGAGATTCTTTCCCCGCAGCGAGGACTGGACCGACGAACTGACGGAGCCACCGCGCACGCAGTAGATGACCACTGGCTTTTCCCGTGGCAGTTCATCGCCCCAGCTTTCCACCAGTTCCGGGTCCTTCCATGTGGCGCCTGGAATGCCTTGCGGAGCCGCATCACGGTCTGCGCGTCGGCGAACATCAAGCAGCGTCACATTACCCGCCGCCAAGAGATCCTGCAATTCATTAGGGGTAATGGTGTCGGCCATGAACATCCTCCTTTGCGCGCCGGAGCAGATGCCCCGGCGCGAACAGTTTTTTACGCTCCGAAATACTTCAGACAATCGGCCATAGCTGCCTGATGGCCAGCCAACTGCTTCCCGAATCGACACTTCAGATCGTCCACCAGATGATAGACATACTCCTGGGCAGCCTCTTCACCGTATTTTTCTCGGAACATGGCCGCGTTGACCAGAACCTTGGAAAAATCATGGCGTTCATACTTGGTTTCCGCATTGTCGATCCATTCGTGAACCTCGCGGTACTCCTTCCCAGTGCGAGCCAGACTCGCGGCGATGTGCACATTCAGTTCCGGCATGATGATTCTCCTTCTGTCCAGGCGCCCTCTTCGGGCACCCGCATGTGTTATTGACGACTTCGCCAGAGTGAGCGCTCGTTTCCCAACGACCGACCTCACCATACGACAACTGACACATAATCATTTCGGATCAAAATAGCAATTGACTTTTTTGACTGAATGAAAATATTTCAATTGCAACACGTACGCGTCATCCACACATGACATGCGAACCACCGAAAACGAACAAAATGAACTCTAAAAAACAGAGGAAATAATGAACCAGTCATTGATAACCGCCTTGTGCTCCGTGGGATTCTTGGCCCGCTACCTGTTCCTGGAGAGCATCATCTCGGCCCGCGACAGCCTCATCCTGACC
>CALMTS010000474.1 GCA_937872685.1 uncultured Desulfomicrobium sp. | reverse complement strand
GAAAAGTCATCGGGTTGGCGCCGTTGATGTCAAGTTTGCCGGACCGGCCTTCGACGCATAGAAAGTGAACCAGTCCAGGGTGTTCCGAAGTACCAAAAAAAACCTCTGGAGTGATGCCCCGCACCAGGAGCAACTCCTCGATGACGTCCAGCGGGGCATTCTTGCAGACATACACCGGGTCGAGCGTGTCGTAGTATTCCTGCTCCGCCCCGTCAGGATGCAGCAGGCTGTCCGCATCCTGCCAGTCCGCCACGGCCCCCTCGATCTCCCTGCGCCGGTCCTCGTCTTCGACGCCGCAGGCAAGCAGCACCTCGGACCACATTTCATGCGTCATGCCGGCAACCGCGATGCGTGAACCCGTCTGTTCAACTCTCACGTACAGCGTCTGGCCATCGATGGACATCGGGTACGTTTCATATCTGGGATACCACATCAGTTCGCGCTGTGCTTCCGTAAGGGTTGAATTCCCGTCGGCAAGCAGGAACAGGGCCCTGTTCTTCCGAAAGAGATCAACGTGAAACGACGCCTTTTCCAACCCGTTCCAATGAATATGCTCCTCGCTGGCAAGACGGAGTTCGTTGGAAAGCTCAAGACTCTTGAAGCGGGTGGTTCTCGAATACCCGAGAGCGACGATGCCGAAAATCGCCAGCAGCCACAAGACCGCAACGAGAATAAATCCCTTCTCGTGCGTACCGTGCATCACGTGGCGCCCCCCGTTGCGGTCGAGTTGCCGAATCCAGGTTCTACCTGAGGACCGCCTTCCAGAACCCACGACGTCTCGTTGCGCCAAAGAGTCAGCCTGACACGGGCCGGTAATTTTGGCCCCCGCCATTCGGCAAACTGCAATTCGGCGGTACTGTTTTCATCCGCGCTGTCGGCCAGCTTCCGGTGCGTTCCGGAGTCGTATGAAAACTCGGCGTCGTCGGCCTCCTTGAGCAGAACGGCCTTTTCCAGAAACCGCCCCTCCAGCGCAGCCGCCCCGGTCTCGCCTGAAGTCAGATACGCGGACACGAGGTCCATCATCTCCAGTTCCGGAATGTCCGTCTTGTAGCAGTACACCCCGACACCTTCATCCCTGGGTTCGATCATGAGCAACGAAAAAAACAGCCGCCCGTCGATGTTGCGCCTGCCCCCCAGGCCGTGACGCGTCGCATAGGCCAGACGCGTGGGTGAACCGAAAAGAAAGTGGAAGGCACCCTTCCCGGTGGTATAGCCGTAGGCCTGCATCTGCTTCCAATCCTGCACGAGAAGCCTGTCGCCGAGCGTTTCGAGCCTGAAATCGTCAAGCTGCTCCTGATTCCGTTCCCAGGTCCGCACCACCGAAGAATACGAGGAGTAAATCAGCAGCACGATGGCGCTGACGATGAGCATGGAGATGACCATCTCCAGCAGGGTGAACCCTGCCGCTTTGCCCCTCATCTCCCCAGGCTCTCCATGAACCGGTCATGTTCGGTCCAATCCAGGGGCACGCCCGCCGTTTCGAGCAGGTACGGCAGCGAATCTTCGGGGATGTTCCGATACGAGGAAAGACGCTCGCCTCGCCCGGACCGGGCATCAACATAACTGAAATCAAAACGGAACAAATTGCGCCCTGAAGACAAGCCCGTCTTTTCCAGCGAATCTGCCAACGACACCGGGTGGACCTCGAGGGTCCACTCGCCATCATCGGTGCTGTTGCTCCACTCCATATCCTGCCAACGGACTTCCTCCGGCAGCACTTCCATGAAGAGCCTCCTGGCCTCACCCCTGACCTCGAACGCTTCGACTGCACGGGCGGACAGCCTGAGACTGCCTGAGACGACCTGAAACAGTACCCCCAGGGAGACGCTGACGATGACCAGCGCGATAAGCGCCTCGAGAAGGGAAAAGCCGGAACTTTCATCCGGAGGCATAGCCAGACTGCTCACACCTACCACCGGATCCGGGTCCGACCCAGCAGAGGATCCACCTCGACGATGCCGGTGTTTTCCCCGAAGGCAAGTTCGACATCGCCTCCGGACGATGAGCCGTCCATGAAGTATTCCATCAGCCTCTCAGTGCCATTCCCTTCGGTGCGCAGCGGATTGACACGCCGGATTTCGACGCCCTCGGGTATGCGCACGCTCCTGCCCAACCCCGGGCTGGAGACTTCCATCGATTCACGGTTGAGAAGGCACACCTTTCTGCGCCCTTCCGCCAGGGCCGAACTGCGAGTGAGTTGGAGATAGGCGCAGAGAGTGGTTCCGAATTCCTGCAGGACCAGCCTGTCCTTCTGCCGCACGTTGAAGCCGAACACGAGTGTCCGGCCAGCGTGAAAAACGCCGCAGGCGAGCGAGAGCCAGAGTGTGGGCACCCCGCTGACCCAGGAAAAC
>CALMTS010000473.1 GCA_937872685.1 uncultured Desulfomicrobium sp. | reverse complement strand
TCGGAGTAAACGGCCTCTCCGGCCGCTGCCCTTCGAACCATGGCACGAATACCGGGTCCCGGCAATGCCGCGGCCTGCATCAGCGTTACAGCGCCGGCTTTGTTTTTTCCGAATGTGTTCATGCATGCCTCCGGTGGTGGGGTGTTCGCTTTTCATGCAACACGGTCCTCCCCGGAGAATATCCGATTCTTGCGCAGCATTCCTCCGTACATGACGATGTCGGGCGCAAACATGGTCTGTCCGACCGCGGCCCGGGCGCCCATGAGAAAAGGCCGCCCGGTGAGGCGGCCTTGACGGAATCCGAGGGGCTGAAAGATGCCTGTGTTCAGGCGCCCGCACCAACCAGCCTGCGCGCCAACTCTGCTCGCTTCCCTTCCGGCGAGCCATTGGCGCACCGTTCCTTCATCTGCATGCCGCGCAGCTTGCGCAGGTCCTTGTCCGGTTCCTGGAAGACCAGGGCCCCGGAGTGGCATTCGCTGACACAGCCCGGTTCGCCGCCGCAGAGGTCGCACTTCACGGCGACATCGTCCGCACCGAGGCGTATCTGGCCCCAGGGGCAGGCTTCGGCGCAGGCCCCGCAGCCGGTACACTTTGCTGCGTGGACGAGCACCGTCCCGTTCTCGTCGTGGCTGATGGCCCCTTCGGGGCAGGCGGCCATACAGTCGGGGTTGGCGCAGTGAAAACAGACGCTGGGTACCGAGCGGCCGAGAAAGGGGAAGTTTTCGACGCCCAGGCGGGCCAGGGACGGCGCGAAAAGGCCTTCGTGCGCTGCCGAACAGGCGGCCTGGCAGCGTCCGCAACCAGTGCATTTTTCGGGCATGGCCACAAGAATTCTAGGCATGACGCACCTCCGTGGCGAGCATGGGCTCAAGGCCCAGGGCCGCGAGCTTTGCTGCTGCGGGAGTGGCGGTATCGTCCCAACCGCGCGCCGCGTAATAGATTGATTTCATTTCGGCCAGATCTTCGCTCGTGAGCGTACGCCCCTCGTGGGGGCCGCCGCGCAGGGCCTGCGAAAGGATCTTCTTTGGCAGGGTGTCATCCCCGGCCGTGAAGCCTTCGCGGGCGTTCAGAAGTCGCAGCAGGTTCCAGATCCGCTCCCCGGCCTGGTCCAGCTCCTCGGCCGTGACGGTTTCCCCGAGTCCGGCGGCGAGCTGTTCGGCCAGGTATCCGGTGGTCACGGTGCCCCAGAAATCGCAGATGCACATGGCCCACTTGATGGCGTTCAGGTTCTGGGCGGCCACGACCCCCCGGGCCAGGCTTTCGTGATCGAAGGGGTCTTCCGCGAAGATGGTGAAGGCCCGCAGGTGGCAGGCCCCGCGCTCGCTGGTGGCATAGGCCAGACCCATGCCGTGGTTGCCGCGCGGGTCGTAGGCCGGGAACTCCATGCCTTTGGATTCGACGGCCAGGTCCCGGGCGTCATACTTGGCGGCAAGCCGTTTGACGCCCAAGGCCAGGTCGCGTCCTCTGTCCGTGGACAGGCGTGCCATCTCCTCCACCACGGCCAGGTACTGCTCCGTCTCTCCGAAGCGCAGCCCGAAATCGTGTCCGCCCTTCCCGGCCATGTCCATGGCCAGGCCGATGGTCGCACCCGTGCTGATGGTGTCCAGGCCCAGGTCGTCGCAAACGCGGTTGAAGCGCGTCACCGCGGCGAGGTCGTTCACGCCGCAGTTGGAGCCGGCCAGACAGAGTGTTTCGTATTCCGGCCCCTCGACCTCGGCTCCGTCGATGCGCGTGAACTTGCCGCAGGCCATGGGGCAGGACCAGCAGGCCCGCTCCCCGGCCCGCGCGGCCTTCATGGTGTCGCTGCCCAGGGCTGCCTTTTCCGTGTTCACGCCGTACGTGAAGTTCCGGGTGGGGTGGATGCCCATTTCGTTGGTCAGATCCACCAGCACCGGCGTGCCGTCGGATTTGGCCCAGAGGTTGTCTCCGGTCAGGAGCGATTCGTTCTTGGCCTGGGTCATGACGGCCATGAAGGCTTTCATGTCCGCCACGCGCACGCCGCCCGAGCCTTTGCAGGCGATGGCCTTGAGGTTCTTGGACCCGAACAGCGCCCCCGTGCCGCCGCGGCCGAGCTGGCGGTAGGCCTCCGTCCCGATGCAGGAGAAGGTCACGAGGTTCTCTCCTGCCGGCCCGATGGAGAGGGTCTTGGCTCCACCCGTCAGCTTCTGCAGCCTGTCTTCGGTTTCGAAGATGCCCAGGCCCCACAGACTCGATGCATCGCGCAGTTCGGCATGGCCGTTCGTGATGGACAGGTACACCGGTCGTTCGGCCTTGCCCGTGATGACGATCCCGTCAAATCCTGAGAACTTGAGCTCCGGCCCGAAGGCTCCGCCGGCGTTGGATTCGAAGACCGTGCCATTGTGCGGGCTTTTCGACATCAGGCAGAAACGTGCGCTCAGCGGCACGAGGGTGCCGCACAGGGGGCCGGTCATGATGACCACTGGGTTCTCCGGGGCCAGGGCGTCGCATCCGGGCGTGGAGTGTTCCTGGTAATAGCGGGCCGCCAGGCCCCACCCGCCCCAGTAGTCGCGCAGCCACTCACGGCGCAGGGGGCGCTGGTGGGCCGTGCCGGCGCACAGGTCCACATGCAGAACGGATCCGGTGTACAGGTTCATGGTATCCTCGCTTAGGTGTTGATGCTCTTGAACGTGTCTTCGAGCCGGTTCAGCACTTCATCGATCTGCTCGTAGGAAATGGTCAGGGCCGGTTCGAAGCGGATGACCTGGGCGTTGGTCAGGGTGCCTGCGGTCAGGACGCGGCGGGCGAAGAGGCCGGCCGCGACCTGGTAGCCGATCTCGCCGTCCACGAAGTTCATGCCGATCAGCAGGCCCTTGCCGGTGACGCTCTCCAGAATCCCGGGGTACATCTCCCGCAGTTCGTTCAGCCTGCCCATGACGTACGCCCCCTTGTCCCTGGCCTGCCCCGGTGTGTCCTCGTCCAGCATGACCTCGACGTGAGCCAGCGCCGCCGCGCAGGCCAGCGGGTTTCCGCCCGTGGTCGTGGTGTGCATGAAGGGGTTGGGGGTCAGGCATTCCCAGATTTTCGCCTTGGCGAAGAAGGCGCTCATGGCCACCACGCCGCCGCCCAGGGCCTTGCCGAAGCACATGATGTCCGGGGTCACGTCCCAGTGGTCCACGCCGAAGATGGCGCCCGTGCGGCCGAAGCCCGTCTGCACTTCGTCGGCGATGAGCAGCACCCCGTAATGATCGCAGATCTCGCGCAGACGCGGCCAGTAGTCGTCGGGTGGAACCACGGCCCCTGCCTCTCCCTGGATGGGCTCGGCCACCACGGCGGCCACGCCCTGGCCCACGGCCTGCGCGATGGCCAGGGCGCGCTCGACCTGGTCGGCGTCGCCGAACTCCACATGGGTCACGTGGTCCAGCAGCGGCATGGCCGGTTCGCGGTACACGGCCTTGCCGAGCAGGGAGAGGGCGCCCAGGGATTTTCCGTGAAAGCCCTTGAGGGTGGAAATGAAACCGGGCTTGCCCGTGTACATTTTGGCCAGCTTCATGGCGCCGTCCACGGCCTCGGTGCCGCTGTTGGCGAAGAAGCCGTTCTGGATGTCGCCGGGGGTCAAAAGAGCTATGACCCTGGCCAGTTGGGCGCGCAACGGGTCGAGCATTTCCTGGCTGTACTGCGGGGAGCGGTCCAGCTGGGCCTTGACCGCGGCCACGATCTTCGGGTGTCGGATGCCGGGGCTGTAGAGGCCGAAACCGCCGAGGATGTCGATGAACTCGCGGCCCAGCACGTCGCACATGACCGAACCCTGACCGTACCACTCGGCGAAGGCGAAGTCTTCGGCCTGGGTCACGGACTTGCGGTAGCTGAGGAAGCCCTTGTTGATGTGGTCGCGGAAGTTCTCGACGGTCTTTTTGGCGATGTCCTGGCGGCGCTCCAGGGTCAGCTGGTCGTCGGGGGTGTGGATGGCGTCGAGCATGTAGCGGGCTTCGGCCCGGGCCATTGGGATGTCGCGATGCATGATGTTTCTCCAGAGATGTCGGGGTACAGGCCGCAGGTGTCCGGTCCGGGCCCGGGGCTGCCGGT
>CALMTS010000472.1 GCA_937872685.1 uncultured Desulfomicrobium sp. | reverse complement strand
TGCCCCTGTGTTTCGAGCGCGAAGCCGACGCGTTTCACTGTGGGGCAGGCATTGAGCATTCCCGGATCAGGCATGGGGACCTCCCGTGTTGAGGATGCGACGCATGGCGGCGATTGCCGAGTTTTCGTCGATGGGGTGTCGGGCAAATGGTGCAAGGGCGGGCATGGCCCGCACGTCGGGGAAAGCCTCCCCGTGACGCAGGCTGCAGCGGACGAAGAGCTCCAGCGACTCCATCCGCCACAACCCGAGGGCCAGCCCCCGATCCACGTGGCGGGCGACAAAGACGGAGAGGCGTTCGTTGCGTGGCAACGCCAGGCCATGCTCCATTTTTTCGCGCAGCAGTGTCTCAGTGACGTTGCTGACGATGATGCCCGGACGCTTGTCATGGAAGAGCCGTTCATGGTCCTCGGTGAAGCGGTACCAAGGGCGCGGCATGGCCGGTTTCGGCTGATGCGGGGCCTTCATGAACGCGTCTTCGTCCCTGTCGATGCATACCCATTCATTTTCCTCGCTCAGGGTCAGGATGCGACGCACCGGCCCCAGGATGACGGGAATCTCCTTGGGCATGGACCGGCAGATGCGGGTCAGGACCCTGCCGTCCCAGAAGCGGAAGATGACATCCCGCCCGTCCGTCTTGGCAAGGAGCAGGCTGCGCAGATGGCCCAGGATTTCAGGCAGCGGCGCGTCCGAGGCGAGGATCATGCCCCAGGCCGGGGGTGCGTCGCCGTCAATCCAGCGCAGGATGGGGGATTCGGGCCCCATGGGGACCAGCCAGGGAGAAGCCTCCGTGACGGCTGCCAGAGGGGTTTCGAGAAAAAGGAGCGTCTTTTCCGCGTCGGGTTCGTCCGTAAAGAGTTGGGCCAGAGCTTGCTCGTGGCAGAGCGGATCGAGCATCAGCCAAAGTGCGCACCCCCTGTCCCGGGCCTCCTGAAGTGGAAAACGAAAATCTTCGACTCGCCGGTTCGAGCCACAATCATGGATTCTGTCGTTCACATCTGCCTCCTGCGTTCTGCGCTACCCGCTGTTCATGGGCGGGAAAACGGCATCAAAGGAGTCAGACTATCGTGGAAATGCAGGGCAAGGCATTGGGTATTGTGAGTAAAATGACGGATCGGGATTTGGGTACTTGAGGCTGGGTTCGACGACGGGCTTGGTCTCAGTTGCGCGTATCAGATTCGGCAACGGCCTGAGCACGATGACGGGCCCGCTGCGCAAAAGAAAACCCTCGCCGCAGTCCGCGACGAGGGTTGGTCATAGGCCTCGATTGAGGGGCGACGGTTCAGGACCGACGCTTCAGCAGGACTTCAGGACTTCCAGCTGATCTCGATCTCCAGCTTGGTCTTGGTCCCGCCGTCCTTTTCCTTCTGCTCCATGCTGCATTCGACGTCCACTTCCTTGGGCAGCGTCACGGTGACAGGGCCTTCGGGCGTCTGGAGCTCGAATTTGCGCCGGGACAGGCCGGCTGCAAGCTCTTTCAGCAGCATCCCGGCCATGTAGGTCAGTCGTGTATCTTCCACGTTCATGAGCTTCTTCTTTTCAGACATGTTCTCCTCCGGATGTTGTGACGGCAATTCGGGTATGAATTCACGCCCAACAGAACCGTCAGGTCAGGGGAAAGTCAAGAATGGCCAAGCGCTGTGACGATCCTGTCACCGCAGATTCCGGCTACTCCTTCTCCAGGCCCCGCCTGTACTGGAAGAAAACGTCCTTCATGCTCGTGTAATGGTCGAAGGATTCCTTCTTGATCTCCTTGTACGCCGGCAGGGCGGCCGAGGCGGCGTTGGTCTTGTCGTGTCCGATGAGGGCGTACTTGGCGCTGTCGGGCGTGACCAGGGACAGGGGGTGCAGGAAGGAGTCGGCCACGCTGCCTACCACGTCACGTACCGATGACGGTCCGAGAATGGGGATGACGAGGTACGTGCCTTCGCCCAGTCCGTAGAAGGCCAACGTCTGGGAAAAGTCCTCGGGGGAAGATTGCAGGCTTGGCATGTCGCGGGTGATGTTGAAGAGGCCGCCCACGCCGAAAACCGTGTTCAGGGCAAAAGAGGCGGTCTCCTTGCCGATCTTGTCGAACTTGAGCTGCAGCAGGGCGTTGATCAGGCGCACAGGGTAGCCCAGGTTGCGGTAGAAGTTGCCGAAACCGTTGCGGATGTCCTGCGGGAAGAAACCGGTGTAGAACGTGTCGAAAGGCGAAAACACGTAGGTGATGAACCCGTCGTTGAAGGAGAAGACGCCGCGGTTGAAGCCTTCGATGGAGTCCGGGTAGGATTCCGCGATGTCGACTTCGTCAAGGCTCTCGTCGATCTCGCCGTTTTCGACCGCCGGGGCCGGGTTCATGGCCGGGCCGGTTTTCTTGCCGGCGCATCCCTGCAGCACGGCCAATGCCAGGAAGATGCACAGCACCAGGAGGATGCGCTTACTCATTGGTCTTCTCCTTCAGTATCGCGATGAGTTTTTCGGGTGTGTTGTTCTGGAGGATGCTCTGGAATTGAGAGCGGTAGTTCTTGACCAGGCTGACGTTCTCCACGGACACGTCATAGACCTTCCAGGTCGCGTCCCGGCGGACCATGTAATAGACGACGGGGATGTTCAGCTGGGGCGAGGTGATGGTCGTCTGCACCTCGGCCTGCGTGTCGGACTTGAGGATCTCCTGGTTGAAGACCACGACCTCGCCGTTGTAGGCGACGGATTTCTTCAGATACACCTGCTTGATGAGCTTGAGGAACAGGACCTGAAACTCCTCGCGCTGTTCCTTGCTGAAGATTCGCCAGTACTGTCCCAGGGATCGCTTGGAGAGTTCCTCGGCATCGAAGAAGCTGTCGACGACGGTTTCGATCTTCTGCATCTGGGCGTCCCTGGTCGCCTCGTCCTTGTATTCGGGGGACGTCAGGATGGCGACTACGGCGTCGACGTTGGAGCGGACGTAGCTGGTCGGCGTGTCCAGAGTCGTGTCCAGGGCCGTGGCCAAGGAGGGGACGAGGAGCAAAAAGAGGAGCAGGATTCTCATTTTTCGACACTTCCAAATACGTATTTTGAAATCATTTCTTCGATATCGAGAGCCGCCTGGGTATCCAGCAGCACGTCGTTGTCCTTGAGCATGGAGTCGTCCGCACCGGGGATGATGCTGACATATTTGTCGCCGATGAGGCCGCTGGTCTTGATGGCCGCAACGGAGTCGGAGGGAATGCCCACGGCGTTCTGGATCTGCATGGTGACGACAGCCTGATAGAGGGTCTGGTCCAGGGTGATGTCGGCCACCTTGCCCACGGCCACGCCTGAAATCTCGACATTGCTGCCGGGCCTGAGCCCGTTCACGGCCGTGAACTTGGCCGTGATCATGTACGAGTCGCCGGAGAAAAACGTCGTGTTGGCCAGCGTCATGGCCAGGTAGGCCGTGCACGCCAGCCCGATCATGATGAACAGGCCGATGGAAAAATGCATGGATGAGCTTTTGATCTTCATACGTACTTCTTGGAGGTTGCAAGTGCTTCCTGAACGGCCGTGCAGGCATTGACGCCCTTGGTGGCCAGGGTTCCGCCCAGTTCGACCTGAAGTCTGTGCTTGTGGCAGAAGGTTTCGACGCTCAGGGCCCCGAAGTAGGCCGCGAGACGGTCCATGAAGGTTTCAAGGACGGAGGCGTCCTTCGTTTTGGCGGCCAGGACGAGAATCTCCTTGGAAAACATGCCCGCGCACGCGCCCTCGGGCAGGAAGCCCAGGATGTATTTGGCGAGCTGCTTGATGATGGCGTGCCCCAGGAGGTTTCCCTTGTAGTCCATGATGGTGCGCATGCCGACCAGGCGGATGGTGGCCACGGCCAGATGTTCGTCCCTGGCTGCGTCGGCGCTGAACTCCTCGATCCTGCGGGTCAGGGAGAGCCTGTTGTGCATGCCCGTCAGGTCGTCGATGAGCAGCTCGTGGCCGTGGGTGTACGGGTAGAGGTCCGGCTCGGGGGACTGCTCCAGGGTGATGGGCGATCCCGAGAAGACGATCCGTCCCTCGTCCAGGATGTTCACGGTGTGGGCGATGTAGAAGATGTCCGGGATGTCGTGGGTGATGATGACGGCCGTGAAATTCAGCTTCTCATGATAGTGGTGGATCATGGAGAAGACCGTCTTCTTGCGGATGGGGTCCAGGCCCGTGGTGGGCTCGTCGAAGAAGATGATCTCCGGCTCCGTGACCAGCGCCCGGGCCAGGGCCACGCGTTTCTGCATGCCGCCCGAGATCTGCTTGGGGTACATCTGCGCCACCTCGGTCAGCTCCAGCTGCTCGATGCGCTTCTGGACCTTCTCCTCGATCTGGCGTCGCTTGAAGACGAACTTCTCGCGCAGGGGCAGGGCGATGTTCTCGAAGACCGTCATGGAATCGAAGAGGGCGTTGTTCTGGAACATGTAGCTGCAACGCTTCTTGACGGCCGAGAACTGGCGGCGGTTCATGGTCGAGTAGGCCTGCCCGTCGAAGATGATGTCGCCGCTGTCGGGTTCGATGAGGCCGATGATGTGCTTGACCAGGACGCTCTTGCCCCCGCCGCTCTTGCCGATGATCGCCGTGATCTCGTTCTTGCGGATGTCCAGGGACGCGTTGTTCAGGATGGTCCTGCCGCTGAAGGCCTTCGTGATGTTGCGCAGTTGGATGAGCGGTGTTTCGTTCATGGGATCACATCAGGAAGGACGTTATGACGTAGTCGGCGATGAGGACGTACACGCAGGACTGGACAACGGCCGATGTCGTGGAGTTGCTGACGCCCTCGGCGCCGGCGCTCGACTGGTTCTGGTGGGTGTAGTACCCGCAGTAGCAGCAGATGGTGATGACGATGAAGGCGAAGACGAAGGACTTGGTGAACCCTCCGGTGACGTCCTCCAGGAGCAGGCTCGACTGAATCTTGCTGAAAAAGATGCCCGAGCGCGTGCTCAGCAGCAGCGACGAGAAATACCCGCCCAGGATGCCGACGCAGTCGAAGACCGCCGTCAGGAGCGGAAAGCAGATCAGGGAGGCGATGACTTTGGGGGTCACCAGGTAGCGCACCGGGTCCACGTCCATGGTGGACAGGGCGTCGATCTGCTCCGAGATGCGCATGATGCCGATCTCGGCGCTGATGCTCGAACCGGCCCGGCCGATGAGCATGATGGCCGTGAGCACGGGGCCCAGTTCGCGCACCAGGGACAGGGCCACGGCCACGCCGAGCATGCCTTCGGCGCTGAACTTGATCAGGGTGTAGTAGCCCTGCAGGCCCAGGACCATGCCCGTGAAGAAGGCCACGAGGACGATGATGTTCAGGGATTTGAAGCCGATGAAATAGATGTTGTAGAGCACCTTGGGGAAAAGCTTGCGGAGATGGACCATGCCGAAGAGGGCCAGAATGGAGAAGATTCCCCACTGTCCCACGTTTCGAACGGTCGTCAGTGCAGCTTCCCCGATCAGCGCGGGGATGGCCAGTATGCTTCTCATGGACTCGTCGTGCCTGCCTGGAGCATTTCCGTATAGTGCGCGATGGCCCGGGCCACGGCGTCATTGGTGTTCGGGGCAGTGAGGTATTTCTCGTCGCCCAGGAAAGAGTCTTCGATCTTGAAGGGCATGTGCGCCATGTCCAGCATGTCCCTGTCGTTGTGGTCGTTGCCGATGGCTGCGACCGGGGCGCCATGCAGGTTGTGGCGGTTGACGATGTCCGTCACGCCTGCCGCCTTGGACACGCCTGTCGCGAAAATTTCGATCCACACGGAGCTGCCGTCCAGGGGCGACGTGGCCCGGATGACGCTGCAGCCAGCAAGCTCCCGCACGATGCGCGCGTACAACCCTTCATCTTCCGCGTCGGCGATGGCCAGGACCTGGGACGCCCGCTCCATGTCCACGCAGCCGTTCATTTCCCGGCCGTTCGGGGCGTGCAGCGCCAGGCGGCGCTCGAAATCCCCGACCCGCTTGGCGCCGCGACTGAAGGCGAAGCCGTGGTTGTGCGGGAAATCGTCGTGGATCATGAAGCTCATGCCCATGCCGCGCAAAGTGGAGCATATACCCTGGATTTCGTCCCCCAACAAGCAGGAAGAACGCAGGACTTCCCGCGTTTTCCAGTGCACGACCTGGTTCCCGGTGGACAGGATGACGTAGTCCGCAGGGAAGTCCGCAGGCAGGCAGGCCTCGGCCGAGTGCAGGGCGCGGCCCGTGGCGATGACCCGCAGGACGCCATGGGCGTGCAGGCCGTCGAAGGCCGCGAGGTCTTCGGGCGATATCCGGCCACCGCGCAGGAGGGTGCCGTCGAGGTCGCTGACGAATATTCCTCGGTAAGCGGGCATGTTCATATCAATTCAAAGCTGCTCATGGACACGGGGGCATTCAGGCTGGGCAGCACCCGCTCCAGGAAGACCCCTTCGCGTTCCGGAAAATTGTGGCCGAACGTGGTCCTGATGGCCATGGAGACGAACTGCACGGCCCGGTCCAGGGACAGGGGCAGGGAGTCCCCCTGCAGCAACGATCCGCTTATCACGCTGGCGAAGATATCTCCAGTCCCGGGATAACATGCCGGAATGTATGGGCAAGCCACCTTCCAGTAGCGTCCGGTCTCCCGGTCGTGGGCGACGACCGACGTCCCCCGTTCGTGGTCCGCAGGCACGCTGGTGACGATGACGCATCTGGGTCCAAGCTCCGAGAGGGCGCGGGCCCATTCCTTGATTTCCTTTGTTCCGGACATGGCCGGAAGGCCAGGTTCGCCCAGGAGCAGCGCCGCCTCGGTGATGTTGGGGGTGATGACGTCGGCCGAGGCGATGAGGCTGCGCATGCCTTCGACCATGCACGCGTCCATGGTGTTGTAGAGCTTCCCGTCATCGCCCAGCACCGGGTCCACGACCACCAGGGTGCCGTCGCCCCGGAAGGTACGGATGAACTCCCGCACGATGTCGATCTGCTCGGCCGAACCCAGGAAGCCCGAGTAGATGCCGGCAAAGGACAGGGACAGGCGGCGCCAGTGCGAGATGATCATGCGCATGTCGTCCGTCAGGTCGCGGAAGTGAAAGTCGGGGAAGCCGCCCGTGTGGGTCGAGAGGATGGCCGTGGGCAGGCTGCAGACCTGTATGCCCATGGCCGAAAGAATGGGGATCACTGCGGATAGTGATCCCCCGCCAAATCCGGAGAGATCGTGAATAGCTGCTACGCGCTGGATAACGGAATGCAATGCCGGGGCTCCATGACACGGCATTCAATCATTCCCGTGGAAAGCGATTGAAACCGTCGTTGATAGTGTGCCGCGAGCAATTACGCCGAAACGGCTCCCTGTCAACGATTTTACCCGTTGAGGTAGTCCAGCAGGCCTTTGCCGGCCTTGAAGAAGGGCATCTTCTTGGGCTTGACCTGCACTGATTCGCCCGTCTTGGGATTGCGGCCGACATAGCCTTCGTACTGTTTGATCTTGAAGCTGCCGAATCCGCGGATCTCGATCCGGTCCCCGCGCAGCAGGGCGTCGCGCATGGAGTCGAAGAAGCTGTCGACGATGGTCGAGGCTTCGTCGTTGGAAATTTTGATCTTCTCTGCAAGGGACTGAATAAGTTCGCTCTTGTTCATCGTTTGCTCCGGATTGCGTTTCGTTGAATCTCCTGACCGCGGCTTGAGCGCCTTTAGCCGCCGATCTCCATCCCTGCCCGCGAGGCTTGCCGGCCACGGTTCTTCGCCGAGCCGCCGCACCTTTCAAGAAAATTGAAACCCTGATAATAAAAATCAAGGACTATGGGAAGTTATTCTCCACAACTTCGTAAAAAAACTTTCTCATTTCCGGGCCGCCGGCGGGAGAGCACACGGTGCGGCCGGGTCTGAAATGACTCTTGTGTTTGATATTACAGCCGATTTCGAAAAAAGACAACTATCTTCTTGAAAAGACAGTCATAAAATTTCGCAGGCCCGCTCGGGACCGGAAATTTCGTTTTCGGGGCGAGTTGGAGGGCTACTTCTTTTTGCGGGGCGCAGGCTTTGTGCCGCGGGAGGCGCGCGCGGGCCTGGGGCATGCCGACCGGCAGGGCGCAGGACGGGCCGTACGCGCCGTTTTCGGCCCGGGTTCGCCAGACTGGCGGTGCGGCCTCTTTTCCTCGGATGGCAGGAGGATGCGATGCTGGCGCAGGCGTTCCTCGTCGCTGCGGGCGACGTACAGGGGTTTCCCGTCGGGCGTGATGCCGGCGTAGTACATGGCCGTGGCCACGGCGCCGGGGATGGGAATGAAGCACTGCACCTGCCGGGGCTTCCAGCCGCGGCTGCCGAGCCAGCGGGCCAGGGCGTGCATGTCCTCGTCCGTGGTGCCGGGGAAGGCGCTCATGAGGTAGGGGATGACGTACTGCTCCTTGCCCGCGCGTTCGGACTCGCGGGAGAAGACCGTCAGAAATTCTTCGAAGACGCGGTTGCCGGGCTTGCGCATGAGCTTCAGGACATGGTCGCAGACATGCTCGGGGGCGATCTTGAGCTGTCCGCCCACGAATTCTCGCAGGTAGCCCTTGAGGGCGTCCATGTCCTGCAGGGCCAGGTCGAAGCGTACGCCGCTGGCCACGCGCACCCCGCGCACGCCGGGCATGCTGCGCAGCCGGCGCAGGAGGTCCAGGTGGGCCTTCTGGTCCATGCGGAAATGGGGGCAGACCGTGGGGGTCATGCAGCTGGAGCGCTTGCAGGGCTTGCCTTCCTTGGTGCAGACGGCGCCCCACATGTTCGCGCTGGGACCGCCCACGTCGGAGATGTGCCCCTTGAAGGACGGGTCTTTGGTCATGCGCCTGACTTCGTTCTCCAGAGACGTGCGGCTGCGCGAGGCGATGCGGCGGCCCTGGTGCAGGGCCAGGGTGCAGAAGGAGCACCCGCCGCCGCAGCCCCGGTGGCTGGTCACGGAATCGCGGATCATCTCCTCGGCCGGGATGGGCCGGGTGTATGCGGGGTGGCTTTTGCGGGCGAAGGGCAGGGCGTAGACCCGGTCCATCTCCTCCGTGTCGAGGGGCTCCGCCGGGGGCGCGATGAGGATGGTCCGCCCGCCTGCACGCTGCGTGGCGCAGTCCGTGCCGTCGTGGACCTGTTTCTCCATGAGCAGGGTGGCGCGCATGAGCAGCTTCGGGTCGGCCAGGATTTCCTCGTGGGAAGGAAGCTCGATGGCGTCTGGGGCATCGGCGCCGGAAAGTGCGGTCACGGTGCCCGGGATGCCCGTCAGGGCCATGCCGTCCCGCAGGCGCAGGGCGATGTCCACCACGGCCCTCTCGCCCATGCCGTACACCACGGCGTCGGCCTTGGCGTCCAGAAGGATGGGCTTGCGCAGGGCGTCGGTCCAGAAATCGTAGTGGGAGATGCGGCGCAGGGAGGCCTCGATGCCGCCAAGGACCACCGTCAGGCCGGGAAAGGCCCGGCGCAGCAGGTTGGTGTACACGATGCACGCCCGGTTGGGCCTCGATCCGGCCAGCCCGCCCGGGGTGTAGGCGTCCTCGGAGCGCTTCTTGCGGAAGGCCGTGTAGTGGGCCAGCATGGAATCGATGGCTCCGGCCGAGACGCCCGCGAAGAGGCGGGGTCGGCCCATGACGGTCAGGTCTTCGGGACCGTTCCAGCGGGGCTGGGTGATGATGCCGGTCCTGAAGCCGTGGGCGACAAGCACCCGCCCCAGAAGGGCCACGCCGAAGGAGGGGTGGTCTACGTAGGCGTCTCCGCTGACCAGGAGCACGTCGAGTTCCTCCCATCCCAGGCTCTCCATCTCGGCGCGGGTCATGGGCAGGAAGGCTGGTTGCGGCAGGGGGGGGCGGGTGAAAAGGCTCATGGTTCGGCCCTATAGGCCCCCGCAGGGCTGCGGGCAAGAAAAAAGGCGGCCCGGAGGCCGCCAGGAGGGAGGGGAAGCAAGGGGAGTTGTGCCGGAGGGGATCAGATGCCCTGGGCGCAGGGTGCGTCCTCGGGGCCGAAGCCGGCGCCGCGCGGGCCGAAACCGTCCTGGCCCTGGCCCATGCCGCAGGGGCCGAAGCCGCCCTGGCCGCGCCCGTCACGGCCTTCGCCGTGCATGCCGCGGTGTCCGCCGCGCTGGCCGCGTCCCATGGGCAGGTCGATGCCGACTTCCTTCTGCACGCGGGCTTCGAGGGCGTCGCGCTTGGACTGCATCTGGTTGCGCAGGTCGCTCATCTCACGCACCAGGGCGGTGATGGTCTCGGGCTTGGTGTTGGGGTTGACCGACAGGGCCCGGAGCAGGGTGCGCTTCTCCCACATGCCTTCGTGCAGGGGACGGGTTTCCTTGCGGTGCTGGTCCAGGATGGTCTGCAGCAGGTCCTGCTTTTCCTGGGTCAGCTGCGCCACGGCGGGATTGCGGTCGAAGTTCGGGCAGTTGCCCCCCATGCGGGGGCCGGCGAAGCTCAGGGTGCTGATGGCGATGATGCCGACGATGGCCAGGCTTGCGATGATGTTCGATCTCTTCATGATATCCTCCGGTGGTTGATGTGACGTTGTTTGTGCACCGGAAGTATCAAGGGGCGTGCCAAGATTGAAAATTCTATATAACTGCTTGTTATTAAAGCGTATAATTGTCCGGATTCTGTTCCGGCGCGATGCGCAGCGGCTTCCGCCGGATAGAAACTGATCACGGGCCGGGCCGCCCTGGTCAGTTACTGACCAGCGTCCCCGCGCAGTTTGGGGTTGTTGCGGTGGCGGTCCTTGTCCCGCGCGGTCTTTTTCTCCAGGTTGCGACGCATGGCCTCGGTCAGGTCCACGCCGGTCTGGTTGGCGATGCACGTCAGGACGAAGAGCACGTCGGCCAGTTCATCGCCCAGATCGTTCTTCTCGGAGCCCTTGAAGCTCTGGTCTCCGTAGCGCCTAGTCATGATCCGGGCCACTTCGCCCACTTCCTCGACGAGGATGCCCAGGTTGGTCAGTTCGGAGAAATAGCGGACCCCGTAGGTCCGTACCCAGGCATCGATGTCTTCCTGCAGTTCGGTCAGCTTCATGTCGGCTCCTTTTCGTCCTGCCTACGAAATCCCTTCCGGCCTGGCAATGCGCCTCGGGCGTCCCGGTCCGCCGCGCGGGCAGGAAAATTGCTAGAACCGTTCTTCACTGGTACGTTCCCTTTCACATCAAACCGCGCG